>DAOWKF010000056.1 GCA_030640045.1 Candidatus Omnitrophota bacterium
AACGTAAAAAAAGGGGACAGGCTGCTTTTAATGGCCCCTAACAGCCATCACTTTGTCATAGGATATTTTGCAATACTTAAGGCCGGAGGGGTTGTTGTGCCTGTGAATACCTTTTTCCGGGAGGAGGAAGTTGGATTTATTCTAAGTCATTCCGGCGCAACAGCCGCTATTATATCCAGTGTTTTTGAAGAAAGGTTTAAAGGGATTAGGAAAGACCTCCCTCACCTTAAAAATATAATAAGCCTTGGGAAGGAATCTGATTTTAAAAAAGAGAGCCCTGAGAATACAGGCATTGAAAGTGAGCCCGAAGATACTGCTGCAATCATCTATACCTCCGGGACAACAGGGAGGCCCAAGGGCGCTATGCTTACGCATTTAAATTTGACATCGAATATCTCTTCTTGTATTGAGGCCTTTGGTTCGACAAGTCCTGAAGTAATGCTCTGCGTGCTTCCGTTATTCCATGCATTTGGCGCAACCGTGTGCATGCTTTTTCCTATTTCTATTGGGTCAAAGGTAGTTATTATGAAACGTTTTCATCCCAATGAGGTCCTGCAGAATATTAATAATGAAAAGGTTACCATCTTTGCAGCTGTCCCGACTATGTATGCCATGCTCCTGCAGACCGGAGATTTAAGTGGGATGGATTTTTCTTCCTGGAGACTTGCCATTTCCGGCGGGGCAGCAATGCCGCTTGAAATTATGAAAAGGTTCGAAGAAAAATTTCCGGTTCTCATTTATGAAGGAGACGGCCCTACGGAATGTTCTCCTGTTACGTCCACCAATCCCATAGGTGGAAGGCGCAAGCCGGGCTCTATAGGACTGCCTGTGCCTGAGGTAGAGATGCGGATCGTGGATGAGAAGGGAGATGTGCTTTCGGTCAATGAGATCGGCGAGATTGTAGTTAAGGGTCCGAATGTCATGAAGGGATATTTCAAAGACCCGCAGGCGACAAAAGAATCTATAAAGGATGGGTGGTTCCATACAGGCGATATGGGCAAGGTTGATGAGGAGGGCTATTTTTATATCATAGACCGCAAAAAGGACATGGTCAATGTCGGAGGGCTCAATGTATATCCCAGAGAGGTAGAAGAGGTTATCTATACACATCCAAAGGTTCAGCATGCAGCAGTTATAGCTGTCCCTGACAGGAAGGGGATGAGAGGAGAAATTCCAAAGGCATTTATTATTCTTAAGGAAGGAGAGGAGATGGCTCCTCGTGATCTTATTCAGTACTGTCATAAGAAGCTGGCAGGCTATAAAATCCCGCGGGATGTAGAGTTCTGCTTGACCCTGCCCATGACAGCCACCGGTAAGATACAGAAAAGGGTTTTGAAGGAGAAGGAATGGTCAGGCTAAAGTCCCGTTTGGGGATAAAAATTCGGCGGAGATGGAAAATAAATCCCAAGACAAAGGTAAAGAAAAGTGGTAAAATATATAATCGTAAGAAGTTAAAGGAGAAAAACCGTGCAGAAAAAAGTAGATGAATCCTGGAAGGAAGATATACAGAAAGAAAAAGACAAAAAAGAAGCTAAAGAGGAAGGTAAAGAAGAAGCTAAAGAAGAAGGGCAGCTGCCGGAGGCTGATTTTCGTAATTTTATAACGGGCCTCGTTATGCAGTGCTTTATGTTTATGGGAGAGATCCCCGACCCTGTTAGCAAGAAAAAGCAAAAGAATGTCCCTCAGGCCAAATATATTATTGATACTATTATGATGCTTCGCGAGAAGACCCGGGGGAACCTCTCTAAAGAAGAAGAGGGCTTATTGGAGGGCGCTGTGCATGAGCTCCAGATGAGATATGTGAAGTTAGAGAAGGATATCTGATGTTTTGTAAATTTTGCGGGGCAGTGAATCCGGATGAGGCCAATTTCTGCGGGAACTGCAGTAAACAACTCAGAAAAACACTTTTACCTTACAGGCGTAAAAAAGGGCGCGGCGCAATGAAAATAATTATAGTATTGGTTTTTTTTCTGACACTTGGCACATACCTATCATACCTTGTTTTTGAAGACGACACATTTGCGTACATAAAAAGACCGGGGCCTTTAAGGGGAAAAATAGATGTTATCAAAAATGCCGGCTCACGAAGCGAACTGGATAAAAAACGAGTTATAACTTTTTATTTAAAAGTTACTCCCGAAGAAATAGACGGATATCTAAACGAAGAATTGTTTAAGAAAACCAACACAGGATTCAGGACTATCCGCACACGGCTTTTGGATAAGGAGATAGAAGTAGCTCTCGCCGTTGATTTTTTACGTATACCAAGTATGTTCAGGGTCAGGATCAGGCCGGAAAAGAGTAAAGGAGAATTGACCATCTCCACTTCAAGCATACGCCTTGGCAGTTTACCTATCCCTCATTCCCTTTACCCGGCTATATACCGCCGTTATCCCTGGCTTAATATCGAGCGCCTGATGAAGTTAAGCGGAGTTAAGTTGAAAGACATCAGGATAGGCAGCGGTTTTATCATTTTTAGAGGGGTCTGGTCAACATGATACTGGTAACCGGCGGGGCAGGTTTTATTGGTTCGCATCTAATAGAGTCCCTGGTTCAAAAAGGGGAAGAGGTGTTATGTCTTGATAATTTTGATAAATTTTATGCCCCTGAAATAAAAGAGAAGAATATAGCGGCTGTCCTTAAAAAACGAAATTTTGTTCTGATAAGAGGTGATATAAGAGACGAAAAATGTCTTAAAGATATCTTTGGACGCTTTCCAATAGAGAAGGTGGTGCATCTCGCTGCGAGGGCGGGTGTAAGGGCATCGCTTAAAGACCCCATTTTATACGCAAACGTAAACATTAGCGGGACGTTACGGCTCCTTGAATTTTCTCAAAAAAAGAAGGTTCGTTCTTTTATTCTTGGTTCTTCTTCTTCGGTATATGGGGTTGGCGCCAAAGTCCCTTTTAATGAAGATGACCCGTTACTGAATCCCATCTCTCCCTATGCTGTCTCCAAAATAGCTTCGGAATTTTATGGCAGGCTATTTCACCAGACATATGGATTACCGATAA
The DNA here is from genome assembly GCA_030640045.1 of Candidatus Omnitrophota bacterium. Lineage (GTDB taxonomy): Bacteria > NPL-UPA2 > BS750m-G34 > BS750m-G34 > BS750m-G34 > BS750m-G34. Next base: position 3,015 of record DAOWKF010000056.1, read on the forward strand.
TTATCCTTCGGTTTTTTACTGTCTATGGCCCGAGGCAGAGGCCGGAGATGGCTATACATAAATTTACCGGGCTTATGGAAAGTGGAGAAGAGATTCCGGTTTTTGCGGGAGGAAAAACAGAACGGGATTATACATATGTGGATGACATAGTCGGAGGGATCCTGAACGCCCTTGAAAAAGGCTTTGGTTTTGAGATTTTTAATCTCGGCGATTCGCGGACAGTAAAATTGCCCTATCTTATTTCCATCCTTGAGGCTGAATTAGGAAAGAAGGCAAAGATTAAAAATTTTCCTGACCAGCCGGGAGATATGCCTGTTACCTATGCGGATATTACCAGGGCCGGAGAGATGCTTTCCTACAGCCCCGGGGTGCAGATCGAAGATGGGATAAAGAGGTTTGTAAAGTGGTACAGACAAAAAAATTATTAATACTTTTATTAAAGGTCTGTGTAAGCTTAGGGCTTATCAGTTGTCTCCTATGGAAGGTAGGTATAAAAAACCTGATAGATAGTTTAGCAGGTATAAATCCCCTGCACCTGGTTCTGGCTGCTGTTGTAATGTTTCTTCTTCTTACATTAGCAGCGCTGCGCTGGCGCCTGTGTCTCTCAGCTCAGGGTATTCATATAAGTGTCGGGAGTACTCTTAATTATTCTCTCATTGGTTTCTTTTTTAATAATTTTGCTCCTTCTACAGTCGGAGGGGATGTTGCCAAGGGGGTTATGGTAAGTCGCTTTTCTAAAAAGAAATTAGGCACAGCTATTTCAATAGTCATGGACCGCTTGATCGGGTTTCTGGCTACAGGTCTTATGGCGCTTTTTGCGCTTGCAGTAAGTTTTAACCTCCCGCTTGATAACAGGCTGAGATTGGCAATCCTTTTATTTGCCGGTCTTGTCATGCTCCTGCTTTTTTTAGTCTTTCATAAAGGTCTCTCCCATAAGGCAGCCGGTTTTTTGTCCTCTCACCATCTTCAAAATGTTGCCGATAAGATTGTCTCTGTTTCTAACGCTATTTCTATTTATCGCACATATCCTAATTTTATTAAAAAGGCATTGGTTCTTTCTCTTGGGATGCAGATAGGGAATATTTCTGCCGGTTATCTCCTTGCCCTGGGCCTGGGTATAAAAATTTCTTTTTTGTATTTCGTAGTATTTACCCCGCTTATTATGGCGGTTATGTCTATACCGATTTCATTGAATGGGTTAGGCCTGAGGGAGGGGGCCTATGTAGGTTTTTTCAGTCTGGCCGGCGTTCCCAAGGAAGGGTCATTGGCTATTTCTATTGCGTATTATGCAATCGTCCTGTTTGTGAGTTTGATAGGCGGAGGCCTGTTGCTCCGCTCCGGGTTTAAAAAGAGAAAGGAAAAAAATGATTGACAAGGAACTTCTGGATATACTTGCATGTCCGGCATGTAAGGCAGATGTAAAACTGGAAAATGATAAAATCGTCTGTGTTAGTTGCGGCAGGCGTTATCCTGTGCGGGAAGGGATACCGGTAATGCTCATTGATGAAGCAGAACTTCCTGAGAAAGATATTTGAAAGTCCTTACCTACCATAGGGTCAACAGTGTTGACTCAGACCCTCTGACTGTAAAGACAGAGATGTTTTTACGCCATCTTGACTACTTTGAAAATAGAGGTTTTAGTTTTATTTCCCCGGAGGAGCTTATCAGTAACAATAAATGCAAAGGGAAGCGCGTGCTTCTAACTTTTGAACATGGTTTCCACACCGGCTATGAAGTAATCTTACCCCTTCTTAAGGCAAAAAAATACCCTGCTATATTTTTTGTTGCAACGGATTTTATAGGAAAAGATGGGATGCTTAGCTTTGACCAGATCAGGTCTCTTCGAAGCTCAGGCTTTAGCATAGGCTCCCATACCATATCTCACCCGCGCCTTACGCGTATACCCATGGCCAGGGCAAAAAAAGAGATAGAAGACTCCAAAAAACTTCTGGAAAATTATGCGGGGGAGAAGGTAGATTTTTTTTCTTATCCATATAGTGATTTAAACGGGGATATTATAAATCTTGTAAAAGAGGCTGGTTACAAGGCAGGATTTTTAATCTCTCCGTGGTGGAGACGTTATAGATATTCGGAATGGACAATACCGCGATGCGGGCTCTATCACGGCACGAATTTTCTTCTCTTCAGACTCAAGATGCTATAAAGATGTCATTGAGCGGTAGTCGCAGGCTTTAGCCTGCGGTAGTTTGTAAGTTTTTTTGGCTAACATGTAGGCCATATCCATAATCATTTCCCGCGCATCAGAGATATCAATAATATGTCTTGATACATTACGGGCAAGCCAGTTGCTGCAGCATCTCCTCCATACATCATGCCGCGCGGGGATCGAAGGGAATGCCCTTGTATCATCGTTAAAACCAGCCAGGTTATAAATCCCTGCTGCCTCTGTAACCCTTTCTAAATAACGGTTAATACCATGGACACTGTCGTGGAACCACCATGGAGGTCCCAGTTTCATGGCAGGGTAATGGCCTGCAAGCGGAGAGAGCTCTCTTGAATAGGTGTCTTCATCAAGTGTAAAGACAACCAGTGTTAATTTTTGGTTATTCCCGTATTTATTGAGCAGTGCCTTAAGTCCCCTTGTGAAATTTACCTGGACAGGGATGTCACATCCCTTGTCCCTTCCATATGTCCTGTAAACAAGTTCATTATGGTCTCTTAAGGAACCCGGGTGTAATTGCATAACCAGCCCGTCTTCAACACTCATCCCGGCCATTTCCATCAGCATGTGGGCAGTAAATTTATCCGCATCTTCCGGAGAGGCATTTCCCTTTAAACCCAGGTCAAAAATTCTGCCTGCTTCTTCCTGACTTAATTCTTCAGTATAAGGGGTTAATGCTGCGCTGTCTGTGCTGGCAGCGCCCATCGTTTTAAAATATTCTCTTCTTTGTCTGATGGCCTTAATGTAGGATTGGTAGTCGTAGACGTCAATCCCTGAAACCTTGCTCAATAACTCAATATTTTTTTTCCATTCCTCAGTGCCCAGGCCATTGACTACGCTGTCAGGCCTGAAGGTTGGCCGGATATCTCCTTTCCAATTAGAATTTTTTATTGCTTCGTGGTGTTTTAAGGTGTCTGTTGCTGCGTCTGTTGTAGCGAGGACCTCGATTTTAAATCTCTCAAACAGGGCCCTTGGAGAATATTCAGGTTTTTGGAGCTTTTCATTAATCTCG
>DAOWKF010000112.1 GCA_030640045.1 Candidatus Omnitrophota bacterium
ATAAAATTAATGGTTTAATTAAGGAGCAAAATAAGATGATAAAGCGTATAGGTATTTTGACCAGTGGCGGAGATTGCCCGGGGCTAAATGCAGTCATAAGGTCGGTAGCCAAAAAGGCAATCAATAATGGCGTGGGGGTAGTAGGTATCAAGGATGGTTATGAAGGCCTTGTCCAAGGAAAAGGTGTCCGGCTTTCATATAGAGCTGTCTCAGGGATTCTAACTCTCGGCGGCACAATTCTGGGGACGTCTAACAAGGCTGACCCATTCCACTATGCAATAAAGAAGAGAGGTAAATTTATCTATAAGGACCTTTCACGACAGGCGATTGCCAATTTTAGAAAATGGAAATTAGACGCGCTTGTTGTTATCGGAGGGGATGGGACACTCAGTATTGGCTATAAGCTTTTTCAAAAAGGTATGCCTGTCATCGGTGTACCAAAGACGATCGACAACGACCTCATGGGCACAGATATTACCTTTGGATTTGATTCAGCCCTGCGGGTTGCAACAGAGGCTATTGATAAGCTCCACACAACTGCCCAGTCCCATCATCGGGTCATGATTATTGAGCTGATGGGCCGCAATGCCGGCTGGCTGGCACTCTATGCCGGCCTGGCAGGCGGAGGTGATGTAATCCTCATCCCTGAGATTCCCTATAATATGGATAAAATCTGCGAGAGGGTCCTGGGAAGAAGCCGGAGGGGGAAACGTTTTAGTATTGTAGTAGTTGCTGAAGGAGCAAGGCCTTGCGGCGGTAAAAAAACAGTGAGTCAGATAATCAAGGATAGCCCTGACCCGGTGCGTCTCGGAGGGGTGAGCAAGGTAGTATGTCAGGCAATAGAAAAATGCACAGGCCTTGAGACGAGGGTTACAATACTGGGGCATCTGCAGAGAGGGGGTTCTCCTACTCCTTTTGACAGGATCCTTGCCTCCCGGTTTGGCGATAAGGCAGTGGACATGATTCTTAAAGGTAAGTTTGGATATATGGTAAATATAAGAGGGACCAAGACCGGCTCATATCCTTTAAGACTTGTGCAGAACAGGCAGAGAAAGGTCAAACCAAATTGTGAGATAGTAAAGGTAGCGAGGGCCGTAGATACATCTTTTGGAGATTAGAGGAGCTTTCGATGTATAAAATACTGTCTAAAACTAAACTTGCCCCAAAAATTTTTCGCATGTCAATAAAAGCCCCTGATATTTCCAGAAAACGCCTGCCCGGCCAATTTGTCATAATAAGAGTTGATGAGAATGGGGAGAGGATTCCCTTGACTATAGCCGGCGTAGATACAAAAGCCGGCAGTATCACAATTATCTTTCAGGCAGTCGGCAGGACTACTGAGCAGATGGCCTTATTAGAGGAAGGTGATTTTATAAAAGACGTTGCCGGCCCGCTCGGTAAGGCAACTCATGTTAAGAAGTTCGGCACAGTTGTGTGTATCGGCGGAGGCCTTGGAATAGCGTTGGTAAGCCCTCTCATAAAGGCAATGAAAGAAGCCGGGAATAAGGTCATAAGCATATTAAGCGCAAAGACAAAGGAGCTATTAATCCTGCATGATGACATTAAAGAAATTAGCGATGAGCTTAAGACAGCTACAGATGACGGAACCGCAGGATATCATGGTTTCCCAACACAGGTCATGAATTCTATTATTAAGGAAGGGAAAGAAATTAATTTAGTGCTTGCAGTAGGCCCGGTCCCCATGATGCAGGCTATATCCGCAGTTACCAAGCCGCATAATATTAAAACGGTTGTAAGCCTTAATTCCATTATGGTTGATGGGACAGGGATGTGTGGTGGGTGCCGTGTAACAGTTGGCGGAGAGACACGGTTTACCTGCGTGGATGGACCTGAATTTGACGGGCACAAGGTCGATTTTAAAGAATTAACACAGAGGCTCCGCATATACGAAAAGGAAGAAAAAGGGAAAACTTCAGGGGTAAAAGATATTAAAAATTTTCATGAAGTCGCATTTGGTTTTACGCGAAAACAGGCCATTTTAGAAGCAGAGAGGTGCCTCCAGTGTAAAAAACCAAAATGCCGGGACGGGTGTCCTGTGAATATTGATATACCTGCATTTATCGCTCAAATCACTAAAGGGAATTTTGCCAATGCCATTCGCGTTATCAAGGAATCGAGCTGCCTGCCGGCTGTCTGCGGAAGGGTATGCCCGGCTGAGGACCAGTGCGAGAAAAGTTGTATCTTAAGCAAAAAAGGGAAACCTGTAGCGATAGGGGCACTTGAGAGGTTTGCTTCTGATATGGAGATGGCTTCCGGAAAGATGGAGCTCCCGGCGATAAAAGAGAGAAAGGACATTAAAGTCGCTATAGTCGGCTCCGGGCCTGCAGGGGTAACCTGCGCAGGGGATTTGGCGAGAATGGGGTACAGGGTGACTCTCTTCGAGGCCTTTCATAAAGCCGGAGGCGTCCTCATCTATGGAATACCTGAATTTCGTCTGCCAAAAGATATAGTCCAAAGGGAGATTGATTATCTAGGTAAGATTGGAGTAGATGTAAAATTAAATAGTGTCATTGGAAAGATATTTACTATAGATGAACTTTTAAAAAATGGCTATAAGGCTGTCTTTATTGGGACCGGCGCAGGCCTGCCTGTCTTTTTAGGTGTCCCAGGTGAAAACCTAAATGGGATAATGAGTGCCAATGAATTTTTGACAAGAAGCAATCTCATGAAGGCCTATGATGCGCAGCATGAAACCCCGATACCCTGCAAGGAAAAAGTCGCTGTAATCGGCGGCGGTAATGTGACTATGGATTCAGCCCGGACTGCGATAAGGCTTGGCGCAAAAGAGGTGACTGTAGTCTACCGCAGGTCCAGGAAAGAGATGCCTGCAAGACCCTGTGAAGTCCGCCATGGCGAAGAGGAAGGTATAAAGTTTCATTTTCTTGCTAACCCCTTATCTTTTACCGGAGGGAGTGATAACTGGGTAAAATCCATGAAGTGTCAGAGGATGAAGCTGGGGGAGCCGGATGATTCAGGCAGGCAGAGACCTGTCCCTATTCCAGGAGATGAATTTACCCTCGATGTAGACGAGGTGATTATTGCTATTGGGAATGGGCCCAATCCATTAGTCCCTGCTACTACCCCGGGGCTCGACACCAACAAATGGGGAAATATTATTGCGGATACTGATACAGCAAAAACGAGTAAAGAAGGTGTCTTTGCCGGCGGAGACATTGTCACAGGCAGCGCTACTGTTATCTCTGCAATGGGCGCGGGTAGATTAGCAGCGAGGGAGATGGATAAGTATATTAATGAACAAACTTAAAGAAGCTATGAATTACAGGAGCCTCCCCAACGGAGAAGTGGAGTGTTTTCTCTGTAGCCACCACTGCCGCATCAAAGAAGGGAAGAGGGGGCGCTGTTTTGTGAGGGAGAATCAAAAGGGGAAACTCTACAGCCTCGTATACGGAAAGGCGATAGCTTCTCATATTGACCCCATAGAGAAAAAGCCCCTTTTTCATTTCCTGCCGGGATCCTTTAGCTATTCCATTGCTACAGTTGGGTGTAATTTCCGCTGTAAATTTTGCCAGAATTCTGATATCTCTCAGGGTCCCCGCCGCGGCCGTATTTTAGGCGCCGCTCTTTCTCCTGAAAAGATTGTCAGGGATGCCATGGCCAATAACTGCCGCAGCATTTCCTATACCTATACTGAACCAATTATCTTTTTTGAATATGCCTATGATACTGCTAAGCTTGCTAAAAAAGAAGGGCTCTATAATAATTTTGTCACCAATGGATTTGCAACGCCCGAGACAATAGACCTTATGGCCGGAGTGATTGACGCAGCTAATGTAGACCTTAAGTCATTCTCTGAGGATTTTTATAAGAAACTCTGCGGGGCAGCTCTTCAACCTGTGCTTCGCGCTATAAAATATATGTATAAGAAAGGCATCCGTATAGAGATAACCACCTTAATTATACCGGGGCAGAATGACGGGGAAAAGGAGTTGGCTGAAATAGCAGGATTTATTGCGTCTATCTCTCAAGATATCCCCTGGCATGTCTCAAGATTCTACCCCCACTATGAGATGGATGCGATACCTCCTACACCTATGGAGAAGATAGACCTTGCGCGAGATATTGGTAGAGCGGCCGGGCTTCGGTATATATATGGAGGCAATGTCCCGGGGGGAGATTACGAAACCACGTATTGCCCTTTTTGTAAAGAGGCAGTTATCTCCAGGGCTGGCTATTCTATAAAAAAGATGAATTTTAAAAAAGGCCCTGATAATGAAACTTTGTGTGGAGCATGCGAAAACAAAATATCTATAACGGTAGAATAATTAATTGCTTGTCAGATATGGAAAGGAGAATTGACAATGCCGCGTATAAAGCCGTTTAAAGGGGTTTTATATAATCAGAAGCTTCCTTTATCCATGGTCATATCCCCTCCCTATGATGTAATTTCTCCGCAACAACAGGCTATTTTCTATAAACGCCATCCTGCTAATGCCATAAGGCTGATTCTGGGGCAAAAACATCCGGGAGATAACCTCAAGCATAATCGCTATAAGCGCGCAGCGCATGTCTATAAAAAATGGCTCAAACAAAAAATATTGGTTGTGGACAATACCCCTTCTATCTATATCACCAGAGTAGATTTTAAAGAAGACGGCAGGGAAAAAACGCGATTAGGGTTTATTGCCGCTGCCAGTCTGAGGGGCAATAAAAATAGACTTCTCCCCCACGAGAGGACTTTTGCCGGCCCAAAAAGAGACCGCTTGAAGCTTATGCGCGCATGCCGCACAAATTTCAGTCAGATATTTACTCTCTATAGCGATCCTGAAAAATCCATAACTAAATTGTTAAAGCCTTTTATGGCTAAGAAGCCGCATTTTAGAGTTAGATACAAAGGCGAAGAACATTTTATCTGGAAGCTGAGCCATACAAAGACTATTAACAGGCTAACAAAGATAATGCAGCATAAAGATATATTTATCGCTGACGGCCACCACCGATATGCAGTAACACATGGATTTAGCCGGGAGATGCAAAAAAGATTCGGCGCGCACGGATTTCCCGGCAGTCAGTACATTATGTTATATTTTTCTAACATGGATGAGGGAGAAGGGCTGTCAATACTCCCGACACACAGGCTCGTAAGAGAAGGCGCAATAGATAGAGATAAATTAAAAAACCTTAAGGATTTTTTTACTGTCGTTTCAAAAAAATCCATACGGGATGCCGCTAAGGTCCTTAATAAAAACAGGCAGGCCTTTGGTCTTTTAACTAAAGGGGGATGTAGACAAGAAGTAAAAATATTTATCTTAAAAGACAGGGCCTTTATAAAAAAATTTATAAAAGGCAATTTTCCCCATGCAAAGGAAGCTTTAGCTACTACTATCCTGGATGAAGGGGTCTTGAAAGGCTTTTTAAAACTAAAAAATTTTGAAAAGAATGTCTCTTATACAAGGGATATCAAAGAGGCCACATTTTTACTTCCTCCTGCCACTCTCGATGAGCTTAAGACCATAGCTTGCGCCGGAGAGAAGATGCCTCATAAATCTACCTACTTTTATCCGAAGCTGCTCTCAGGCTTGGTTATCTATGACCAAGAAAGAAGTCTGTAAAACATCTATTTTTATTTTTGCCTTTATCTTGCTCTGGCAAGGGATTATAATAACAGGGTGCGAAGGAGGTGAAATCAAAGTGAGAAAACCCAGTCACGCAGGCGCATTTTACCCCGGGGGTAAAAGCGAGCTAACAAAGATGGTGGATGGTTTGCTGAAAGATGTGCATCCTGCGACTATTAAAGGAAGGGCTGTTGTAATGATAGTCCCACATGCAGGTTATATTTATTCGGGTCCTATTGCAGGCCATGCCTATAGGCTCATAAAAGATATCTCTCCAAAGCGCATTATTTTACTCGGGCCTTCACACTATTATCCGTTAAATAACCCTACACTATATGGGGAAGGCTTTTTTTCTACGCCGCTTGGAGAGATCCCCATAAACTCAGCCCTCACAAATAAAATCAAAAAGAGATGTCCTGATATCAAGGTATCTCAGGAAGCGCACAGGCAGGAACATTCCCTCGAGGTTCAGCTCCCATTTTTACAGCGGGTCCTTTCTGATTTTGAGATAGTTCCCATACTTGTCCCGCCGCATCGAGGGGCGTTAGATGAAGAAAAACTGGCAAAGGTATTGGCAGGGCTCTTAAAAGAGGATAAGGACCTGATTATTCTCGTCAGCACTGACCTCTCCCATTTTCATTCTTATAATGAAGCAAGACGCATTGATGAAGGGACAATAAAATTGATTAAGGAGATGTCTATCAAGGAATTAGGAGAGGGGATTTTATCCGGCAAAAACGAGCTGTGCGGAGACGGGGCTGTCTTAACAGGGATGCTTTGTGCCAGAGAATTTGGCGCCAAAAATGTAGAGGTCCTATCTTTTGCCTCTTCCGGCGATACTCAGGGAGATAAAAGCCGGGTAGTGGGTTATGCCGCAATAGTCTTTTTTGCGGAAGAAATTTTACAAATTGCCAGGCAAACTATTGAAAGCTATGTCAGAGAGAAAAAGGTTCTCAAGATAACACCCAGGGATTCGATCTTCAAAGAGAAAAGGGGCGTATTTGTCACACTTATGAAACATGGAGAGCTCCGGGGATGTATTGGCCGTTTTGACCCTGATGAAGATTTTCTCACAATTTTACAAAAGATGGCTATAGCCAGTGCTACCGAGGATTATAGATTCACTCCTGTAACAGCAGGTGAACTTAAGGATATTGAGATAGAGGTCTCCATACTCTCCCCTCTAAAAAAGATAGGATCTCTAGATGAATTTGTTGTCGGAGAGCACGGCATATATATGAAAAAGG
>DAOWKF010000019.1 GCA_030640045.1 Candidatus Omnitrophota bacterium
AATCAAAAGGTTTTTTTTGATACGTCTTTTATATTTATGACGGAACAGATTTCCTAAAAGAGGGATATCTCCCAGTATCGGCACTTTTTGGATGATTTCTTCATCGGAATCATCTAAGAGGCCTCCCATGACAACTGTCCTCCCGCTCTGAACCATAACCGTAGTCTTTGAACTTCTACGGTCAATAATAGGCCAGCCCAGGTCTTCACTTGTTCCGGCAATAAAGGTAATACGGCATGAAAGGACCTCTACCTCCGGCTCAAGTTCTAAAGTAATGATTTTGCTGTCTTCTCCTACCCTGGGCGTAACTACCAGAGTTATACCAACCTCTTCCTCTGACACCGTATAATCATAATTCCAGATAGGAGCGCTGGCAGTCCCAATATTTTCTCTAGTTCTGGCGCTTATATATGGCACAGATGTGGTAATCTGTATATTGGCCTTCTGTCCATTGATAGTGGTTATCTTTGGTGAGGAAAGAAGATTTGCCCTATCATTTCTGGCCAGCGCGCGAATAACCGCGTCAAATTGGACTGGTTCAAGCCTGGAAATTTGAAAGTGAAGCCCCTGCCCTGCTGTAGTAGTATCAAAAAATGTAACCAGATTTCCCAGACTTCCCGGGGTTTGGCCGCCGGTAATCATTTTACTCACATCTCTTTCACCGATAGCGCCTGAATCAAATTCATACCAGCGAAAGGAATTACCCCAGTTAACACCTATCTCCGAGAGGTCGGTTGCTTTTAGCTCTACAAAGCGTGACTCAATAGTAATTTGCTGGGGGCCAATGTCAATTTCTTTAAGGATCTCAGCTATTTTTCTCTGGTTGGAAGGGGTATCCCGCACAAAAATAGTTCCTGTCTGGGGATGGACTTTAATAACGCGGCCAGGATTTGGAGGAAGACTCTTCTCTAAAATAGCCTGGATAGTAGGACCTGCTCCTCCCCCGGACTCTTCCTGACTAAAACTGCACACAGGAATTAAAAATATTACTAAAAGGATTATCCGGAATTTTGTCCTCATTCTATCACCTCTCCGGCCGGGCTTACCAGGGTCGCTGTTACAAAGATCAAAAGATTTTTCTTGATGCGGGTGACATACTTATGTCTGAATAAATTCCCCAGCAATGGTATGTCTCCAAGCAGCGGAACCTTCTTATTATAGACCTTGTTATCATCATTCATAAGTCCGCCTAAAATCACTGTCTCCCCGCTTTTTACCTGCACTGTCGTTTTAAGGGAACGCGTATCTACTACCGGCCAACCCAGCTCCTCTAAGCTTGTGTTTTCAAATAGAGTCAGCTGATTTGCCAGGACCTCAACTTCCGGACGTAATTCTAAGGTAATTATGCCTGCCTCGCCAACTGTTGGTTTCACCTCTAATTTAATACCAAGAGATACCTCATCCATCGTAATATTGTGGTAGTCATCCTGCCCGGTTTCTTTAACTATATCTTCATCTGAAATATAAGGGACAGTAGTGATAATCTGTATATTCGCAAGCTGGCCACCAATAGTAGTTACTCTGGGTGAAGATAAAAGATTTGCCTTATCACTTTTTTCCAGGGCGTGCAGGAATAGATCTAAGTTTGCTGTATTTAATTTTGCAATGCTTAAATCCAGCCCTGTACTAGTTGTGGTAGCAAATGTAATAAGATTCCCTATAGTGCGGGTAGCAGGATCCAGCCCCCTCATACGCCATTTATAATCCCCGCCTACACCTTTTGGGCTTGTCCAATCGTACCAGACGAAGGTATTTCCCCAGTTGACGCCAAATTCATCAGTATCTGTAAATTTTAATTCCACAAATCTTGTCTCTATGTCTACCTGCGGGGGCTCTCTGTCTAAAGCCCTGACTACCTGCCTGATAATCTTATGATTGGAAGGGGTGTCCTGAATAATCAGACTGCCTGTCTTCTCATCGAGTTCCATGATGCGATCAGGATTATGCGGTAAAACATCTTTCAAAATGTCAATAATTGACTGGCCTATTTCCTCATCTACCTCTTCCTGAGAAAATGTGATATTGACGAAAACAGAATTAATTAAAAATAATACGAGAATTAAAAAACGCAATGACATACTAATCTTCTTCTGCTCCTAAGGGCTTAAGGGTTACAGGTCTAAGCTTGGTCATACCAAATTTTAATTTGTACACCCTTACTACCATATTCTCTTTTTCCAGGGCCTGTGGGGTGGAAATCAAGACTGCATGTTCTTCCACGCGGTATTTCAAACGGGTAATCTTCATAAGATAATCAAGAAGGGCCTTTAACGGCATAGGCGTGTATATATCTAAGTCCAAATGCATTACCTTTATTGCAGCGGTCGCTGCCCGGGGAGCTGCTTCTTCAACCTCACCTTCTTCACCTATAACCTCCTCAGATGTCGATGTAACTGAGGCACTAACCCCGGTAGCCTCGCTTATAGCTGTCCAGTCGACTAAGATAGTGACCTTTGTCCTGGAAGTAATCAAATTTATAACCTGCCGCAGGTCTACATCATTTAGATGCAGGTCACCAATCTTTAAAGTATCAAGCATTTCCTCTAATTTTTTCTTTGCCTCTTCTTTAATCTCTTCTTCTATTTCCTCTTTACGTTCATCTTTTATTCTACTTTTGGGTATATAGGCCTTATCTATGGCTGAAAGGGCTGCTCTTTCTTCCAACTCTTTTTCAAAAAGTGTTTCTTTTTCAGCTTCTTCTGTTTCCCGAAGGTGGGTGCGCCTGACCCACTCTTTAAGCCCTGTATTACCCGAATCATATTCCAGCGCCTCTTCCCATTTTTTTCTGGCCTGGCTGTATTTTTTTTGACGGTATAAATCCGATCCTTCACGGGAAAACTTCTGAAAATTTTTTCTTTTTTCTTTCTCTTTTTGGGTCATTTCCCTTTTTAGTTCTTTCCGGCGAGAGAGCTCCTGTATTTTATCTATCTTTGCGATATATGCTTGAGCCTTGGTTTCCTCCGGATTTAATGCGAGAATCTCTTGATATTTCTGCCTAGCCTCATTATATTTTTTCAATTTTTCCAGCTCTTTGGCCTCTCGATATAGCTGGCTTACCTGGAATTTAACTGCTCCTAACCTTGCCGCGTCTCTTTGAGTGGCAAGGTTTTCCATGCGGTCAATAGTCGCCTCTTCCATATCTTCTTTAATCCACTCCTTAATAATATCGTCTTCATCGGCCTTTGCAGAAGATAGCGGATTGAAAATAAAAAAGACAGGAAAAATCCACAGAAAGATTTTAATGGATTTCATCTCTTTCCCCCCACGTTTTGTTTATCATAACACACCATAAAATCTGCGTCAACAAAAATTATTCACAAAAAATTATTCACGACGCAGTTCTATCTCTTTCCCTTTCTTTTTATTAAAAAGTATAAGTTTATCCTGGGTTATATCTTTGACTGTCCACCCATCCGCCTCTTCTCCCGACTTTTTAAAATAAAGCCTGTTGGTGGATAAATTTTCTATAACAGCAAGAAGCTCTTCTCCTGCCGGGGTAAGAATCCTCACAGGTCCTTTAAATTTAAGATTTACTCTATCAGTATCCACAGCCGGCTTAACCACACCCAGTTCCTTCTTTGTCATTACTTCTAATTCCGCAGCAGCCCTCTCTCCACGGGCGTCAGTCGCAATGACCTTACCCCTGCCGCGTGTCCCTGCTTCGAAAATATTGTCTTCGAAGATTCCAAGGGTTTCCGGTTCGCATTTCCATGTATACGGTCCTATGCCGTATAATGTCTGAAAAAAAGCGCTCTCTCCAACGCCTATCTTTAAAACTGCGGGCATTAGAGCGAAAGGTTTAAGGACAAGGTCTCTGATCGGGGCAAATGGATTTCTATGCATAAGCCTCTTATAAGAAATAACCGGTTTTATCCCGAGGACGAAATTTATTTTTTTATCTACTAATTCGCTAAATCTGTCACCGCTTACAATATCGGTCTCTTCCCGCCATGGCACACCAATAAACTTACAGAGTTCTTTCTCTCCGAAAGGCTCGGATTTTTTCCTGAGAAGAGTCAGATATTGCAAGACACACAGGATTAAAATCAGGGTTATACCCGCCAATATTATGCGGTCAAAATTTTTCTTAATGTGCTGTCCAAGTCCTTTAATTTCCATGGGCAGCTATATAATTATAGGATTCCAGACGAACTACAGCAGAGACGCGGCCTTCTTTTACTACTTTATCGACCGGTTTTTCTTTATCCAATGGTTTTTCCTGTTCTTCCGTTATATTTTCTCCGCCCCTGGTTATTTTCAGAGACTTAATAATATAAACCTTTTCTCCCTGGCCCAGGCTATAGAGGAAACCAACAATACTCTCAAATTTACCATTAACCTCTAATTCAATACCGACCTTTTCCCATGGGTCTTCTACTTTGACTCCGGGATAGCTTATCCTTTTGATATCCCCGAACCCGAATGCTACTGCCTCCCTGATGACAAAGGTTATGGCTCTCAGTTCTTTAACCATATTCTCAACCTCTTCCTCCGTCGGAATGGTCTCTTTAAAACCAAGAGCGGAAGGGATCTCTATCCCCGCTTTTTTAGCCTCCCGAAGCAGTTCCTTTTTTGTCTCATAAAGAATCTTTCCGAATTTTATCGGGCTAACATTAACTTTCTCCGCGGCCTTATGGATAAAGGCCTTTTTTATATCTATGTATTTTTCTTCTAAAACTTTAATCTCGTTACCTATAAGCCCGATCTCTTTCTCCGTAGGCAAACCTTCTGGCCTGGTAAAAAATCTGCGTAAAACTTTAGTTTTTTTAACAACCTCAAGGTGGCTTGCCTTAAACTTTTTTTGTTCCGGCCGTATCAAAAAAAGATAAAGCAGCAAAAAAAATAACAGGGTTACTGTTCCAAGAACGTAAAACCGTTTTTTAACAGTCATCTAAAATGCCTCTTCATTTATCACTACTTCCAGGGCGAACTTAACGAAATGCTTTCCGTCTATTTTGATATCCCGTCCCTCCGGTGTATTGATCTTTTTGAATATCGGCGAGGACTCAAGGTGCGACATAAAATAGCCTATCATATCCCAGCTTGAAGATAGGCCATCTAAGCGAATCCCTTTCTCAAGCGACTGGGCAGGTGAAAAACTTTCCAGAATAATCCCGTCAGGAATAAGATAACCTACCTCATTAAGGACATCTAACCAGAATGTCCGCTCCATGCTTACCTCCTCAAATTGGGATATAAGCTTGAGAAATTTTTGCTTCTCTTCCCGCTTTGGTTTTAACGTCCTCTCAAGACTTGTATAATTGCCTATCGCTTTGTTTAACCCCTTCAAAGCAATCTTTTCCCTGAATGCCTTCTGGCGGATAACGCCGGGATAGACCAGCAGGGTTAAAAGAACCAGCGCAAAGCTTGCGATCAGGACAGGCTCTTTTTTCCTGAATTCAGCGCGCTCTAAGATAGATTGAGGCAAGAGATTTACTTTTATCTTACCCTCGCCTAACAGCCTCAAGCCAAGCCCCAGTGCTACTGAAAATATAGACGGCTCAGGGAATTTCGAAAGGATCTCGCTGGGGCCGGACAGTTTAGCAAAAGGATTTACCTTTGTTACTTTTATCCTTAAATTTTCCTCTATAAACCTATCAATGTTTTTAAGCTGAATCCCTCCCCCGGTAAATATCAAATTTGCTATATTAGATCCGCGGAGCTGGGAACGATAATAGCCTATAGAGCGCCTTATCTCATCTAAAAGTTCGTCAAGGATCGGCCGTAAAGCTGAAAATAATTTTTTTTCCTCCGATTCTTGTTTCAGTTTCTCTGCTTCAAAAAAATTAATATTAAAACTGCGGGCAATAGCCAGAGTAAGATTATCACCGCCTATTGGAAGAGACCTCACTATTGCTATCTCTCCGCCCTCAACTATGGTTATATTCGTTGACTGCGCGCCCATATCGAGGATAACAACAGGCTTGTCTTCGGAAATCTCATCTGTAAAATGAAGAGTATTATAAATAGAAAGAGGGGCAAAGTCTAAAACTTCTACCTCTAACTTTATCGGCACAATAAGG
>DAOWKF010000131.1 GCA_030640045.1 Candidatus Omnitrophota bacterium
GACCTTGCGCGAATATTTAAAGAGGCATTTCACATTGCCTCCACAGGCCGCCCGGGTCCTGTGCTTATAGACATACCCAAAGACGTCCAGATAGCTGAGACAGAATTTGATTATCCAAAAGAAGCCGGTATCCGTAGTTATAGGCCTAATTACGACGGACACCCGGGTCAGATTAAGAGGGCGATGGAGCTTATTTCCAAAGCTAAAAAACCCATACTCTATGTCGGCGGCGGTATTATCTCATCAGGCGCGCATAAAGAGCTTTTAAAATTTGCAGAAACTACCTCTATCCCTGTCACGGCAACATTGCTTGGTCTGGGCGGTTTTCCGGGTACACACAAACAATTTGTAGGGATGCTTGGCATGCATGGTCTAAGGACAGCTAATTATGCCATGCATGAGACAGACCTCATCATTTGTATTGGCGCGCGCTTCGATGACCGTATTACAGGAAAATTAACGGAGTTTGCAACAGGGGCCAGGGTTATCCATGTTGATATTGACCCTACCTCTATAAGTAAGAGTGTGAAGGTGACAGTCCCTATAGTCGGCGATGCAAAGCTTATTCTTCACGAGATGAATAAACGCGTTTCCAAATGTAATATTTCGCCGTGGGTTAAGAAGATAAAAGCATGGCAGGAAAAATATCCGCTTACATATAACCACAGCAGCAAGGGTAAGATTAAACCCGAGTTCGTGGTAGAGGAGATATATCGTTTGACTAAAGGCGAGGCGATTATCGCAACTGAAGTAGGACAGAACCAGATGTGGTCAGCCCAGTACTATAAATTTGATTCTCCGCGTCATTTTTTAAGCTCAGGAGGTCTCGGGACTATGGGGTATGGTTTTCCGGCAGCCCTTGGCGCAAAGCTTGGAAATCCGGATAAGATTGTCTTTGATATTGCCGGAGACGGCAGTATCCAGATGAATATCCAGGAACTGGCAACAGCAGTCATTAATAATATCCCCGTAAAGGTTGCGATATTAAATAATGGCTGTCTCGGCATGGTTCGGCAATGGCAGGAAATGTTTTACAAAAAGCGTTACTCCGCTACAATCCTTGAGCCGTGCCCTGATCTTGTGAAGGTAGCTGAGGCCTATGGAGCCGTCGGGATAAGGGTTGAAAAGAAAGAGGAAGTCGTCCCTGCAATTAAAAAGGCGATCAAGACTCCCCGTCCGGTCTTTATTGATTTCAAGGTTGAGCCCGAGGAAAACGTTTTTCCTATGGTTCCTGCAGGCAAGGCTCTGAAAGATATGGTAGGGGGGCTCTTATAATGCAACGCCAACTATGAAACACACTATATCGGTCCTTGTAGAGAACCGTTTCGGAGTCCTGGCCCGTGTTGCAGGTCTATTTTCCAGTCGCGGTTTTAATATCGACAGTCTCGCTGTTGGGGAGACAGAGGATCCGGGTGTCTCGCGGAGGACCATTGGAGTCCAGGGAGATGAAAAGGTCCTCGAGCAGGTAAACAAACAGTTAAATAAATTGATAGATACTATCAAGGTCCTTGATTTAACCGGAGAGGATTTTCTTGACAGGGAACTTATTCTTATTAAAGTCCATGCCCCTCAATCAACCCGTTCTCAGATCCTTGAGATTGTAGATATATTCCAGGCCAGGATTATAGATGTAAAGCCGGCAACTGTTACAATAGAGATAACCGGAAATGCCCATAAGATTAAGGCAATTCTGGATCTTTTAAAGGGATACGGTATAAAAGAGATGGTGCGGACAGGCCGCATCGCCATCTCCGGGGCGAAATAATTGCTTAAGGAGGTATTCATATGACCAAAATATATTATGAACGCGATACAAATCCGGATATTCTAAAAGGGAAAAAGATATCTATTATCGGATACGGAATCCAGGGGCATGCCCAGGCCCAGAACTTAAGGGACAGCAAGGTAGAGGTAATTGTCAGTGATGTAGAGGGAAGCCCTAACTGGGAAAAGGCCGTTGCCGACGGTTTTAAACCTGTAAATGCAAAGGATGCGGCAAAAGCCGGAGATATTATTCAGATCCTTACCCAGGACCATGTCCAGGCAATGGTCTATAAAGAATCCATTACGCCCCATTTGAGCGAGGGAAAGGCCCTTGTATTTTCGCATGGTTTTAATATTCACTACGGTCAGATTGTCCCGCCGGCAACTATTGACGTCTTTATGGTTGCCCCAAAAGGACCTGGGAGTCTGGTAAGGGAGATGTATCAGAAAGGCGCCGGAGTTCCATGTCTCCTGGCAGTGTATCAGGAGTATACCGGCAAGGCCAGGGAACTCGGTCTTGCCTATGCATGGGGTATTGGCGGAGCCAGGGCAGGAGTGATAGAGACTACATTTGCCGAGGAGACAGAGACAGATTTATTTGGCGAACAGGTTGTCCTCTGCGGAGGTGTGAGTGAACTTATCAGGGCTGGTTTTGAGACACTTGTCACAGCAGGTTATCAGCCGGAGATCGCCTATTTTGAATGCCTTCATGAGGTCAAGCTCATTACAGATATGATCTACAAGACAGGTATAACCGGGATGCGTCAGGGCGTAAGCGACACTGCTGAATATGGAGACCTCACCCGCGGCCGCCGGATTATTGACGAGAGGACCCGCAAGGAGATGAAAAAGATTTTGGGAGAGGTCCGGGACGGCACCTTTGCTAAAGAATGGATCCTGGAAACTCAGACTAATAAACCTGTCTTCAATGCCCTGCGCAAGCGCGATGCCAATCATCTCATTGAGATAGTCGGGAAAAAGCTCCGTGGGATGATGCCCTGGCTAAAAAAATAATTTTCGATTTTCATGTGGGAGTATTCAAAAAAGGTCAAGGACCATTTTTTCCATCCGCGTAATGTCGGGGAGGTAAAAGACCCTGACGCAGTAGGTGAGGTAGGTAATATCTCCTGCGGGGATGCCCTGAAACTCACATTAAAGATTGATAAATCCACCTCCCGCATTGCTGATGCAAGATTTAAGACCTTTGGCTGCGGCAGCGCTATTGCCTCAGCTAGCGCACTTACAGAGATGATTAAAGGTAAGACAATTGATGAGGCATCCAAAATTACTAATGGAGATATTGCCTACTACCTCGACGGCCTGCCAAAAGAAAAGATGCACTGTTCAGTCATGGGACGCGATGCACTTGAAGCTGCTATAGCAAACTATCGCGGCAGTAAGGTTATTGCTCCGGCAAGCGAAGGTAAGATTATCTGCAAGTGTTTTGGTGTTACTGATAAAAAGATCAGCCGTGTGGTCAGGGAAAATAGGCTCAGGACTGTTGAGGAGGTAACAAATTATACCAAAGCCGGCGGAGGGTGCAAGAGCTGCCATCCTGAGATAAAGACGATTATCGATGAAGTATGGAATCCCCATGCAGACATGCCCGCACTGTAAAAACTTGATTTCTGACGATGAGGCGCTCAGGTGCCTGTTTTGCGGAGATAAACTAAATCAACCGGCAGGGTTTTTGAGCTCGTTTAAATATTTTAAAGGCAGGAACATTGCCATATTTATCGGGGTAGTTGTCTTAGTTGCTTTTCTTATGTGGCTTTTCTGAATCACGTTATCTAACGGGATTCGTCCAACGAATCGGCCTGTTTTTGCAGCTCTATCAGCTTTGTTGAGATAAGCCTGTCGAGGTCCCTTCTTTCTATAAACCCTACAACCTTATTTTTTTTATCAACCACGCACAGATATTCCAGATTGTGCATGTTTAAAAGTTCCTTCACTTGATCGAGGGGCGTCTCCGGCGTGGTTGTAGCTATAGCCGGCTCTATCAGGTCGTAGGCCAGAAGAAGCTGGCTGAGACTCTCTTCCATAAATGTATTTTTGATGTTATCGACAGTTATCACCCCGACCAGTTTTTTCTCCTCATCTATTACCGGATAATATAAGTGGGTGCTGTCACTAAAGATTTTCAGGATTTCAGGTAATGCCATATCTTTATGTATAAACGGGAAATCAGTGTCCATTACGTCACTGGCCTTGTTTTTATGGATAAAGTCTTCTTCTGTAATATTTAATCCGACTTCACCGGCTTTTGTAACTGCAATTTTGGTAAATGCGGGGCCTATTAATTCCAGAATAAGTACGGCAATGGCTACGATAATAACTATTGTGTTGCCAATTATACCCGGGAAGTAATGGGTAGCTAAAATGGATAGGCCAATAGCAACGCCTGCCTGACTTAGAAGACAGAGGGGAATATATTTCCGCACTGATTCCGGCGCGCCGGATATACGAGCTCCAAGATTTGATCCAATTCCTTTTCCTAATGGCCCCCCGATTAAATAGGCGCCGGCAAGTAATAGGACAGGCAGTGTCACCTGCCCAAGGTTTAATTTTGCTCCGATAAGGACAAAGAACAAAACAAAGATAGGAGGTGTAAATCCTTCAACCATTTTAAATATTTCTTTGCTTCTACGCGGATTATAATTAACAACAATGGCACCCAATGTCATAGCGGCTAATATCATATCCACCTTTAATGCTAAAGAAAGCCCTGTAACAAGCAAAACCGCGCCGATAGAAAAAGGGAGTCTCCTTTCTTCTTCGGCATAGATCCTGATAATTTTACTGAGAATAAACCCTGCGAATACCCCTATACCTATAGCTCCGATAATTTTATATAGAGGGTGAAGGATTGTTTTTAATATCCCCCCGTCTGCATTGCCGATTATTTTTGTAGCGATGCTGGAAGCAATTGCAAATAGCAGGAGCGCCAGCGCATCATCCATGGCCACAATAGCTAAAACAGTTCTGGTCAAAGGCCCACGGGTTCTATATTCTCTAAGTACCTCAGTCGTAGCTGCAGGGGCTGTTGCCGAACCTATCGCGCCTAAAAGCAATCCCAGCGCCCATGAAAGTCTCCAGTCGCCCAGGAGAAATCCTCCCAGGACACCAATCAGGCAGGAAACCAGTAAGAATGCTGCACTGCCTTCGAACAGCAGTATGTTTAGAAATTGTTTTCCGTATTTAGCGAAGATCTCCTTTTTTAATTCTCCCCCGATCATAAAGCCGATCAGGCCTAAGGCGAAATAGTTGAATGGCTGCAGTATCCGGATGGTATCAGTATTGACAAATTTCAGGCCGGATTCACCGATTACAATCCCTATAATAATGTATCCTACGACCTGGGGGATGTGTATTCTTTGAAATAGACGTCCCCCTATAGTTCCTCCGACCAGGGCCAATCCTAAAAGAAATAATAGATTAAAATGAGGAAATATCATTATTTTTTATTATATCATATTTGAGACTATTAGCAATATTCCCTTTATATTTTTCTTCAATATTTTCCGTTAATGTGATATAATCCATACAATGAAAATAGGAATAGCCAGGGAAATACGCGATAAAGGATTAGAGAAGAGGGCGATCCTTTTGCCCGGCGAGGTAAAAAGACTGGCAGGGGCCGGTCATGAGGTGTTTGTCGAGAAGGGTCTGGGTGAAAGGATACACATAAGTGACGATGAATATCAACGCGCAGGGGCAAAGATAGTTTCTGACCGGAAAGAGATTTTTGCGAAGGACATTGTAGTAAAATTGAAACCGCCTTTGCTGCATGAATTTAATTTACTCGGGAATAATCTGCTGTTTTGCATGCTTCACCCACAGCAAAACCCAAAGCGCGTAGCGGCCTTAAAGAGACAAAAATGCAAGGCTGTTGCTATGGAGATGATTAGAAATGAAGCCGGCGAACGGCTTGTCCAGTGCACGGAGATGGCCGGAGAGCAGGGCATGATTATGACATTCCATCTCGCTGATAAAATCCCCGTGGAGTCTAATGTCTTAGTGTTAGGTTATGGCGCCATTGCTTCCGGCGCCATGAAAGTAGCCTTTAATTTAGGCGCTGACGTCAAGATTTTGCTGAAATACCAATATCCTCAAATAAAACATTTTATAAGGAATAAAGATATAGTCGTCAATGGCCTCCACTGGCCCGAAGAGAAAAGGCAAAAAAAAGAATATCTTATTACCAAAGACATGCTTTCCCTGTTAAATAAAGGCGCGATAATCCTGGACCTCTCAGTGGATTACCCCGGTCCTATCGAGACCTGTCACCCCACATTTCTGAATAAACCTGTATATGAAGTTTGCGGGATAAGACATATCAGTATAGTTGGCTATCCAGGCCTGGCGCCTGTCTCCAGCGCCGGGATATATTCGAGGCAGGTCCTGCCTG
Organism: Candidatus Omnitrophota bacterium; assembly: GCA_030640045.1. Taxonomy (GTDB): domain Bacteria; phylum NPL-UPA2; class BS750m-G34; order BS750m-G34; family BS750m-G34; genus BS750m-G34. The sequence continues at coordinate 6,173 of DAOWKF010000131.1, forward strand.
TTTTGCTTAAGATTGCCTCTACCACTTTCGAAAAACTCCCTAAATATATCCGGGACGCCGCTATCAATGCAACCTAAAAACCCGCTTCTTGTTATAGGCGACAGTAAAATCAATCGCCGTAACCCTGCACTTTCTTTCAAGTTATTCATTAAACATATTGAGAGATTAAGTAAAAAAACAGATATATATATAATTGATTATGAAGATGTGCTCACCAATAACCTCCCTGAGATTTCAAGCCCGGTTTTGAATATCGCGCTGTTTTTTCCTTATAAATATTGGAATAAAAAAATAGAGGTATATAAAAAGGACTCAAGGATCTACGGCGATAAGAAGTTCGGCCTGGAATATAAAAAATTTTTTGAAAAGGTAGAAAAAATAATCAATAAAAAATACCGGGATAAAAAAATTCAATATGTTAATCCTCCGAAAAGCTCCGTTGTAGAGAGAGATAAAAAAGAGTCTAAAAAATTATTCCGAAAGAAGGGTATCCCCACACCGAAAACCTTTATTGCGAAGCATCCCGGGGATATCCGGCAGTTTATTGCGAAGGGGACATCACTTTATATAAAGCCGAGATTTGGGGCCTTTGGTAAAGGGGTTACCTACGTGAATAAAGATTTAATGATTACCAACTTTTTATTTAGAAATGGTAAGATAAAGAGCCGCAGGTATGATTATAACTGGCGGTTTTCTAAAATCAAAGACAGGGATAGAAATAGATTTTTAAAGATACTGCTTTCCAGGGGGTGTATTTGTGAAGAGGCGATAGAGCCGGCGGTATTTAACGGAAGGAGATTCGATTTCAGGGTATATTGTATTTACGGGAAGGTTGTTTATTATTATATCAGGTCTATACAGGTTGCATCACCCATTACCAATTGGTCGCAGGGAGGCAGGATTGAGAAAAAAAAGGGCTTTGCAAAGCATGTATCTCAGGATAAAATAAAAAGGGTTAAGTCTCTGGCCAGGCAAGTTGCCCGGGAACTAAGGCTCAATTATACCGGGGTGGATATTCTCCTGTCGAAAGATTTTAAGAAATTTTATGTTTTAGAGGCCCATTCATTCCCCGGATATGAGAAGGGATTTGACCTGATGGGTTATTTGCTAAAAGAGATATTGAAACGATAAAGATGAAAAAAGGGGACACAATACTTATTTCGCTAATTTTTCTATGTGTAAGTGCTTTGCTTTTTATATTACCGGCAGATATTTGCGCTGAAAGCGAAGTCCTGACTGGCGGAGCCGTGCCGAAGGGCGTTCATATAATAAAGATAAACGACGCTACTATAAATCCTATTACAGCGGGCTACATTATTGATGCAATAGATAATGCCTATCAGGATAATGCAGAGTGTCTTATACTGGAATTAGACACACCCGGCGGGCTCCTTACCTCTACGCGGTCCATTGTTAAAAAAATCATGTCCGCAAAAATTCCTGTTGTCGTATATATTTATCCGAGCGGTTCCAGGGCAGGCTCAGCAGGTGTTTTTATTACCTACGCAAGCCATATTGCAGCTATGGCGCCGTCTACGAATATAGGGGCAGCCCATCCGGTAGCAATGGGCGGCAAGAATAAAGATAGATCTATCGGAGAGGCAATAAGGGAGTTAAAAGATTCCTTCTCAAATAAACCGGAAAAGCCGGGACCCGAAGAGCCGAAACCGGAAAAGCCAAAGCCCGGGAAACCAAAAGCCACCAATATAATGGGTGATAAAATTTTGCATGACACTGTTGCGTTTATAAAGGCGCTGGCTAAAGAAAGGGATCGAAATATAGAGTGGGCAGAGAAATCCGTAACTGAAAGCGCCTCTATTACAGAGCAGGAAGCGCTTAAAAATAATGTCATTGAAATAATTGCAAAGGATGAGAGGGACCTCTTAAACAAATTAGACGGAAGAAAAGTAAAAATCGGCGATAAGATAAAGGTGTTAAATATAAAAAATGCGGCGTTAAAATATATAGACATGGATGTCAGACAGCGCTTTTTAGATATCCTGGCTAATCCCAACATTGCTTATATATTGATGATTTTAGGGTTTTACGGACTCCTTTATGAAATAACCCACCCCGGGATAGGTGTCCCCGGGATAGCAGGGGTTATCTGCATAATACTGGCATTTTTCAGTATGCAGATATTACCGACGAACTATGCGGGACTGGCGCTGATTATCCTGGGAATGATTTTATTTGTGGCAGAGGTTAAGGTGCCCGGTTTTGGGCTCTTGACACTGGGGGGATTGGTGTCTATGGTTTTAGGGTCCCTACTCTTGTTTGAATCGTCTGACCAGATAATGAGGGTTTCTTTAAATCTAATTATATCTTTCACATTGGCAACGGCAGGTATAACGATTGTCCTTGTGAGGGCTGTTGTTGTTTCACATAAAAGGAAAGTTGTCAGCGGTAAGGAGGGATTAATAGGCGAGATAGGACGCGCTCAAACTCTCATCTCCCGGGATAAAGAGGGAAAGGTATTTATCCACGGGGAGATATGGGATGCTCTATCAAAGGAGGAGGTAAAGGAAGGAGAGAAGATCGAGGTGGTGAAGGTTGACGGAATGGTGCTCGAGGTCAAAAAAATAGAAAGGGGATAGTTATGCATGGAACTGGAATTTTAATAGCGATAGTGGTTTTCTATATTCTAAGCTGCGTAAGAGTATTAAAAGAGTACGAGAGGGCTGTCATTTTTAGATTGGGGCGTGTCCTGGGAAAACCAAAAGGCCCTGGAATAATTTTTGTCTTGAGGCCTATTGACCAGGCCAAGATAATAACTTTACGGCTTGTGACATTAGATGTCCCTTCGCAGGATATCATTACAAAAGATAATGTCTCTGCCAAGGTCAATGCAGTAGCCTATTTCAGGGTAATGGACCCGATAAAGGCAACTGTAGAGGTGCAGAATTACCAATTCGCGACATCTCAGATGGCCCAGACAACTCTCCGGAGTGTAATAGGTGAAATGGAACTGGATGACCTGTTGAGCCAGAGAGAGAAAATTAACAGTAGCTTGCAGACTATATTAGATAAACAGACAGATCCCTGGGGTGTAAAGGTTTCCACTGTAGAGGTTAAACATGTGGATTTGTCTGATGACCTTCGACGTGCTATGGCAAGACAGGCCGAAGCCGAAAGAGAGAGAAGGGCAAAGATAATAGCTGCTGAAGGCGAATTCCAGGCAGCAGAAAAAATATGCGCAGCAGCTAAGATGATGCAGGAGACGCCGATGTCCCTGCAATTAAGATATCTCCAGACATTAGTAGAGATTGGAAGCGAGAACAATACGACGACGCTTTTTCCAATACCAATAGATATTTTTAAAGCCTTTACGTCTAAGAATAATCCAAAAGAATGATATAAATAAAGCAGGGTTGCTGAATTGAAGACATTGGAGAAGAAGCGCAAACGGACAGAGGAATTACTGCGGGAAAGCGAGAAAAGGTTCCTATATATCGCAGAAAATGCTTTAGAATGGATCTGGGAAGTGGACCCCAGGGGGAAATACACTTATGCGAGCCCTGTTGTCGAGAAGATTTTGGGGTATAAACCCGGGGAAATACTTAAAAAATATTTTTATGACCTGTTCCATCCTGAAGAGCGAAAAAAACTGAAGAAAGTTGCGTTTGCAGTGTTTGCCAGAAAGAAGCCTTTCCGCGAATTCATAAACCGGAATGTGCACAGGAATGGTAAAATAGTCTGGCTGTCGACAAGCGGGGTTCCTATATTTGATGAAAAAAAGAATTTTTTAGGATATAGAGGTGCTGACATAGACATTACCGAACGTAAAGAGATAGAAGAGGAGTTGCGAAAACAAAAACATGCTTTAGAGCAGAAGAATGTAGCCCTTAGTGAAATTGTACGGCAGATTGAAGTGGAAAAAAGCAAGATAAAGGATGATATAGCGGCTAATGTAAATGAATTATTGCTTCCAATCCTGGCAAAGCTTAAAATAAAGAAGGCCACGCGCAAATATGTTGATTTACTCCAGTATCATTTGGAAGAATTAACCTCTTCATTCGGCCGTAAGATAACGGAAAAAAGCGTTAAACTAACCTCCAGAGAAATTGAAATTTGCAGTATGGTAAAAGCGGGCCTTACAAGCAAAGAGATTTCCGATCTTTTAAATATTTCCTACCAGACCGTAGAGAAACACCGTAGAAATATCCGGCATAAGGTAGGGATATCCAATAAGGATATTAATCTGACCTCTTTTCTGCATACACTTTAATGTATAGCCTTGAGCCTGTGCTGAGCGAAGTCGAAGTATTAACCTTCTTGTGTAACGGGTATTTTATATACCCATTATCTACACAATCAATTCTCTTTGCATTATCCCGTTATTATAATAATATAGAACAAAGAAGATGGGTGCACAAAAAAAGGTGAGCAGAGAGAAAAGAAGACCTGTCCTTTGTGCAAACTGTAAGACGCAAATGGTGGGTATGAATAAATATGTCATCTTAAAGGATGACAAAGAGCTTTATGTCTGGCATATATGCCCCAGAAGGAAGGAAAGCGGTGAAGAGGGATGCGGGCATAAAATTCTTGCAGAAATTAGAAAAGATGCGGGCAAAGAAGTATGCCCGATTTTTGGCTCCAGGTTAGTCGGTGAGGTGCGGTCCACTGACGGAGTAACAATGCTTATACAGGACAACTTTGAGACCTTTAGCACATGGCTGCACAATAATAGAGAAAAATTTAAAGGCAGAAGAGTAGAGCTTACAATGCGAATTGTTGAACAAAAAAAAGGCGGATGAAACTTTCTGATTTCATGCACGAGGAGCTGGTACTCCTTAACCTTTCGTCCGTTAAAAAAGGAGATATAATTAAAGAGCTAATATCTCCGATGATAAAAAAAAGAACTGCTATTTCGGAAAAGCCGCTCCTCAAGGCTGTTCTGAATAGAGAGGAGCTCGGCAGTACTGCCATAGGCAATGGGGTGGCTATCCCGCACGCCAGGACATCTTCAGTCAAGGAAAAGGCAGTTGTTTTTGCCAGGTCAAAAAAGGGGCAAGACTTTGATTCAATTGATGGTAAGCCTGTAAATCTTTTTTTTATGATCGTTTCCCCGGATAGAGAAACCGGTCCTCATCTAAAAATGCTGGCCAGGATATCCCGCCTGTTACGAGATGCTGATTTTAGAGAATCCTTAATGACACTTCCTACAGCGCGCGAAATAATAGGATACATAAGATCAAAAGAGGATTAACTCCTCAATAAATATCAAACTATTTCCTAAAAAATTCCTAAAAAAATATTTTGTATAACCAATATTAATGCGATATAATCTATCTTATACGTGCCGGGGTGGCGGAATTGGTAGACGCCACGGACTTAAAAAGCAAAAATAGGCAAATCCCTAAGTCGTTGAAACATAAGTAACTGC
>DAOWKF010000090.1 GCA_030640045.1 Candidatus Omnitrophota bacterium
GCATGGCATGTTTATTTTTGGCTATCCCTTACAAGAAGGTCTTGATGTTAGAATACCGGTAAAGAGAATGATAAAAACTTTTAAATATTTTATAAAAAAAGCAAAACTTGATACCATACAGGTTCTATTACCGGTTCCGTTACCCGGGGCAGAGTTAAGACATAGACTTCAAAAACAGAATAGGATTTATTCGATTCAAGATGTGGGCTGGGAATATTATGATGGTAACTTTGCTCTTTTTGAGCCTGATAAACCTATGAGTGCTGAAGAGATGCAAACTGCTATTAGAAACATTATGGGCAGGTTTTATCAGTTTAAATATATTTTTATGATAGGTCTGAATATATTTTCCTTTCCCGCTTTAGTTTTTTTTCTGCATAATATTAAATTAGGATGGGAGAAGTGGTATCGACCATGGCGTAATAATTTGGTGCGTTTTGGGGGATGGATTGTTATGAAAGGATGGAGCTCAGAATTTAAAAAAGGCGACTTTTTGCGAAAATTACAAAAAGCGAAAGAGCATCTAAAAACATCTCAAAACAACAACCTGCCCGCGTAGCTCAATTGGCAGAGCACATCATTCGTAATGATGAGGTTATCGGTTCAATTCCGATCGTGGGCTCCAAATATATATAGAAAAATAAAATAGGTGTGACCCCTTTTATTTTTTGCGCAAGTTTGAGGGGAGTATCCTCAGGGCCTCACGATATTTAGTGACAGTGCGGCGGGCAATCCGCATATCTTCTTTCGAAAGCCTTTTCTTGATTTCTTCGTCGCTTAGCGGATGTAATATGTCTTCATTTTCAATCAAGGTTTCTATTTTTGCCTTTATGGTTTTTGAGGCAAGAGTCCTGGGCTTGGAATTATTGATTCCTTTGCAAAAAAAGATCTTAAATGCAAATAGTCCTCGAGGCGTATCCATATATTTCGCGCTTATTGCCCGGCTTACAGTAGACTTATTAAGGTTAACCTTTTCTGCGATTTGATCCAGCGTACATGGTCGTAAATATTCAATGCCCTTTTCTATAAATTCGCGTTGATATTGAACTATTTTCTCAGCCACTTTGATAATTGTTTGTTGCCTCTGGGCGATATTTTTAATTATCCAGTGTGCGGCCCGAAGTTTTTTTTCTACAAATTCACGCGTGGATGCATTTTTTGATTGTTGAAGAATGTTTTTATATTGGCGGTTCAAGCGTAATCTGGGGGTATAATCAGTATTCAAAAATGCCTGATAATCATTTCCTACTTTTTTCACAATGACATCAGGGATGATAGTTTGAGGAGCAAAGGAGGAGAATTTCCTGCCCGGTTTTGGTTCGAGCGTAGAGATAAAATGGATTTCGTCTTTAACCTTAGGAAGTGGCAAGTGGAGACGGGAGGCAATTTCCTGCCATTTCTTTTTTTCTATTTCAGGCAGGTAGTCCCGGACTAGTTGTGATGCAAGTGAAGTTTCTTTGCCAAGAAATTTGAGCTGAATGAGGAGACATTCTTTAAGATCCCTCGCTCCTACGCCTGTAGGTTCAAATTCCTGGATAAGGTTTAATGTATCTATTACTTTTTTTTCATCTACTGCCATAAATTGAGATAGTTCAGTTGTGGTAGTTTTGAGATATCCATTCGCATCTATATTCCCGATGATAGCTTCACCGATTTTTTCTTCTTCGGGCGTTGTTGCCGAAAGTTTCAATTGCCATAGGAGATGATCCTGAAGTGACAAATTTTCTCTAAGGGAGCTTTCAGCAAATGCCCGTTTTTCTTCCCTTTCTATCTGAATAGAATGGCTGAAAGTAGATAGTCTTTCTTCCCATTCGGGTGACTCTTCTTCAAGAAGGGGATTTTCTACAAGTTCCGTTTCAATAAGTGTCCTTAATTCCATAAGTGGCAGCTGGAGTATATGAAGGGCCTGCCTTAATTGTGGAGTAAGGATTAGCTTCTGTTGCAGAACCGGTGCCAGTCTTTGTTCAAGTTTCATAAATCCATCTATAAAAAGTATAACATTTTGAAGGGACCCGGTCAAAGAGTTTTTAAAAAAAGAGTTTTTAAAAAAATATTAGGCGCGATATAATTTAGATGATATAATACATGTTAAACGATTATATTATGCCTTTTAACAAAGTAATTTTGATTAATCCGTCATATGCAGGCAGCCATTGGGGCGCTGTTCGGCCGCCTGTGGGTTTGGGATATCTTTCTGAGATGTTTACATCTAAGGGCATTGAGCACGGGATAGTGGATATGTCTCTGGGCTATAAAAAAAGAGACCTCTTTGGTTTTATAGAAAGATTTAAACCTGACCTGGTTGGCCTTTCTCTCCTTACTTTTCGTTACAAAGATAGCTATAATTTAATCAAAAATTTAAAAGAGAGATTTCCTTCAGTTTCGATAGTTGTAGGCGGGCCGCATGTCACAACGAATGAAAAAAAGATCCTGGAGGATGCAGCTCATATAGATTATGGCATTACTAAAGAAGGTGAGCTCTCTTTAATTGAATTTATTCAAGGGGACCGGTTTAAGACAAACGGGCTTATCTTTCGTAATGGCCGAGAGATATGCTGCAATAATTCTAATACCTCTATAGACAACCTGGACAGTCTCCCTTTCCCGCGATATCGTAAATTTCCGTTAAAAAAGTATGTTGCCAGGGAGATAGGTATCATTACTTCCCGCGGTTGTCCATATAACTGTATATTCTGCCAGGAAACCATGGGCAAAAGATTCCGTATGCGTAGTGCCGGAGGGGTGGTTGAGGAAATAGTTTACTGGTTTCGAGAAGGTTATCGTGATATCTTAATCCTGGATGATAATTTTACCATGGATGAAGGAAGGGCCTTGGAGATATGCGCAGGGCTTGGAAACAAGAATTTAAAGGGGTTACGTCTTAGGCTTGCTAATGGTGTCCGGGCTGATAAAGTTAATAAAACACTTCTCACCGAAATGTGGGATGCGGGTTTTAGATACATATCATTTGGTGTAGAGGGGGGCAACAATCGAGTGCTTAAGGCCATTGGTAAAGGTGAAAGAATAGAGGAAATAAGAGAGGCAATTTCTTTAGCTGTTAGTATTGGTTTTGAGGTTACGCTTTTTTTTCTTGTTGGTTCACCTGAAGAGCGAAGAGAGGATGTAGAGGATTCAGTGACCCTGGCTCAGCAATTTCCTGTTTTTGACGCTAAATTTTATAACCCTGTACCCTTCCCACGCACAAAACTTTATGATTGGGTCAAAGAAAATAATTTTTTTGTTGAAAGACCGGAAGAATATCTAAACAATGCCTCTCACTGGGACAACCGGCCCGTCTTTGCTACCCCATGGTTTACGAAGGCCCAGAGAAGGGATGCCCTGGTCTATACCCGCGGGATTCGCCGCAAGATTAGAAGGCGCGCTATAGAAAGGCGTTTGAGACGTATTGCCCCTTTAAATCAGGCAGCGGGGTGGCTGTTTTCCCTTGAGGTTGTTCAGGAGATACTCCAGTCTAATCGCGTAATCCGCAGACTCTTACAGGATTTTTTTCATGGAATTAAAGATAGCTATCGTTCATGACTGGCTGGCCTCAGCTGGAGGAGCCGGGGGCGCTGAAAAGACCCTCGAGGCAGTTTTAGAGATTTTCCCCGATGCCCATGTGTATACAACTGTCTATAATCCGGGACGCATGCCTGAAAGATTTCGCAGGTATAATATCCGGACCACCTTTATTCAGAAATTACCTCTGGCAAAGGCCCATTATCAATTCTATCTACCTCTTATGCCTATAGCCATAGAAAATTTAAATATGAATAAATATGATATTGTCATAAGTTTTAATCACAGCTTCGCTAAGGGAGTAATTACAAAGCCTTCTACTTTACACATCTGTTACTGTTATACGCCTCTTCGATACGTGTGGGATATGTATCGAACCTATCTTACTTATGAAGATATCTCCGGGTGGAAAAAAACCTTTATTCCGCTTGTCTTTAATTATCTTCGCACATGGGATGTCATTTCGAGTTTCAGGGTGGACAAATTTGTGGCAATTTCAGAGCATATTGCCCGGCGCATAAAAAAATATTATGGCCGTGAAGCCGCGGTAATCTATCCTCCGGTAGAGGTGGATAAATTCTCTTCCTCTACGAAAAGAGAGAACTTTTTTTTAATAGTCAGCCGGCTTGTCTCTTACAAGCGCATAGATTTAGCTGTTAAGGCCTTTAATGAACTAGGGCTTCCACTTGTTATTATCGGCACAGGGCTATGCGGGAGCAGGCTTAAAAAGATGGCGCAATCTAACATAAAATTTATTGGTAGACAAAATGATAATATTGTAAGAGAATATTTATCTAAGTGCCGCGGGCTTATTTTTCCCGGGGAGGAAGATTTCGGGATTACCCCGGTTGAGGCTATGGCCTCAGGGGCACCTGTCATTGCCTTCAAGCGTGGCGGGGTATTAGAGACTATTGATGAGGAGAGTGGAGTATTTTTTTCTGAAGCTGTTCCTTCTTCCCTGATTAAGGCTGTCAGGGACTTTGATAAAAAAAGTTTTTCTACTGAGAGGATGAGAGAGAAGGCATCTCGTTTTGATAAAAAGACGTTCCAGGATAGATTCTTAAAGATGGTTGAGGGAAGCTATCGTGAGTGGAGTAAAAGATGATTAGAAGAGGATTTTTCCCTGGCAAGAGGAACATATTTTTTAGGGATCTCGCCTTGCTCAGAAATAATATTCAGGGGGATATATTCCCTCCCTCGAAGTATTATCCAATAATTAAAGCCGTTGGTGATTATCTGCTTACTTTTGTATTTTTGACTTTTCTTTCTCCTCTCTTGCTAATAATCGTGGCCTGGATTAAACTGGATAGTCCCGGCCCTGTTTTTTTTAGCCACAGGCGCACCGGCATTAAAGGAAAGCCCTTTATGATGTATAAGTTCAGGTCTATGTCCCATGGCGTAGAGCCGCATGCGCCTACACCCATTGTGCCGCATGACGCCCGTATCACTACAATCGGCCGGATGATCCGGAGGTTCGGTATAGATGAGATGCCGCAGTTAATCAATGTCTTAAGGGGGGAGATGAGCCTGGTAGGCCCCAGACCTGAGATGTTATTTATTGTGGATAGATATAGTGAGCTTGAAAAAAAAAGGCTTCTGGTTAAACCTGGGATAACCGGACTATGGCAGATTATTGGAAGAAAAGATAAACCAATTCACGAGGACCTGATGCTGGACTTGCTTTATATTAAGAAGCAGTCCTTTTCCTGGGATATGTTTATTCTGTTTGAGACTATTCCCAGTCTATTTATGTCAAGGATTATATGGTAATGATAAAAATAAAGGTTATTGGGGTAGGCGGCGCCGGAGTAAATACTGTAAATCGCCTGACCGGCAAAAAACTCCCGGGGGTTGACCTTTTAGCTGTAAATACCGATGTCCAATCGCTTCAGGCTTCCAATGCAAGTGAAAAAATTCAAATTGGGCACAAGCTGACTAATGGCAATGGCGCGGCGGCAGTGCTGAAACAGGC
>DAOWKF010000081.1 GCA_030640045.1 Candidatus Omnitrophota bacterium
CGCTGGATTTATCCGGGATGCAGGATATAATGATTTTAATTAACAGATAGATATGTTTTTAACCCCCTGTCTCTGGGCATTTCTATTTATTATTTTTATCCTCCTTGATATAATTTTTCTAAAAGGAGTTACAATATTCGGCACCCGGCCTGAACTTACTTTTATTTTTGTTATCTTTGCGGGATTAAGACAGGGGTTTCTTTACGGTTCTAGCACCGGCTTTGCCGGAGGTTTGATAAAAGATATATTCCTGAATGTGTACCTGGGTCCGGGGGCTTTCTCATTAACTCTAACAGGATTTTTAGCCGGAATCCTTGGGAAACGGTTTTTTTATCAGAATATTTTCATACAGGTAATAATTATATTTATTGCTACTCTTTTCAGATTATCTTTGGCTAATATGCTTTTAAACATTATACACCTTTCTCCTCATCCAGGTAGAGAGATTATCTCTCAATCCTTCTTTAACGCACTACTTGCACCCCCCATTTTCCTTTTGTTGGGAATGATTTTCAGATATAGAAAATAACCATGCGGTCAAGTTATTTTGAGCCTGGAGAAAAATCATATCTTGCTGAAAGGCTCAAAATACTTCTCGCTATAATCTTGGCCCTCTTTCTTATCCTGGCATTAAATCTTGGTTTTATCCAGATTATACGCGGGCATTATTATAAAAAGGTCTCGCGGGAAAATAGTCTCAGGGTAGTAAGAGACGAGGCCCATAGAGGCCGGATTTTAGACAGACATAAAAACTCTATTGTTGAAAACAAGGCCGTCCTTAACCTCTTTTTCATCCCGCATGACCTGGTGAAAAGTGGTGAAATAATTGATACCCTCTCTTCCATTATTTCTCTCCCTTGTGATGAACTTAGAAAACAATTTAAAAAAAGAGGAAGGTCACCTTTTGAAGGCGTGCTTATCAAAGAAGGTCTGACGATAGAAGAGACAGTTAAAATCTCCGAGCAGAATTTCAGGTTTCCGGGGATATATATCAAGGAAAAAATTTGCCGCAGCTATCCGGAGAAACGTCTGGCCAGCCATGTCATCGGATATGTAGGTCATTCAGGCGTAGAATTAGAATACAATCAATATCTAAGGGGTATTGCCGGAGTGAAAGAGATAGAGGTAGATGCAAGGGGGCGTCTCCACAGGGTGCTAAGAGAAAGAAAGTCAAAGCCGGGGGTAGATATAATCTTGAATATAGACATCTCACTGCAGAAAAGGGCAGAGGAACTCTTAAGAGGTAAGCAGGGAGTAATTATATGTCTTGATCCCGGGAATGGGGAAATTCTGGCCATGGCCTCAAGCCCTGACTATGACCCGGCAGTATTTGCCGAAAAGAAAAGTGAAAGGATCGAGGCCCTGGTTAAAGAACCCGATTCCCCTCTTTTTAATCGCGCTATCCAGGGACGGTATCCGCCGGGTTCTATTTTTAAGGTTATTACTGCCGGGGCGTTTCTGGAAGAAAATCTTGGTAATCAAAATACAACCTTTACCTGCAATGGGACGATGGAGGCGGGCAGGACTTTTTCCTGTTGGAAAAAAGAAGGCCATGGCAGGATAAATCTGCTTGAAGCTATGGCCTATTCCTGCGATATCTATTTCTATAATCTTGGTCTTAAAACAGGTATAGACCATCTCAGCCATTATGCCATGAGCTGTGGACTTGGGAAAAGAACCGGCATTGAACTTCCGTATGAAGGAAAGGGATTTGTTCCCACCCGTTCATGGAAAAAGAATTTTTTTAGAATCTTTTCGCAGAAAAAATGGTATCCCGGTGAGACAATGGTTATAGCTATTGGGCAGGGGTATCTCACTGTAACGCCGTTACAGGCAGCAACGCTCTATGCCGCGATTGCTAACGGCGGCCGCATTTACAAGCCCCATCTTATCAGGGCCATGGAGAGAGAGGGTAGAGAGATATCTATTCCTGACACCCCGGCAGGCAGACTTCCTTTTAAACAAAAGACCCTGGGGATTATAAAAAAGGCTCTCTATGAAGTCGTGCAGGGTCATGGAGAAAAACAGGGAACAGGAAAAATGGCCAAAATGGATAAGGTTAAGATAGCCGGAAAAACAGGTACTGCCCAGGTTGTTGGAAGTAAAAGATTTAAAGATAAAAAAATCCCATTCAGATACAGGGACCATGCGTGGTTCTGCGGATTTGCCCCTTATGAAAGTCCTGAGATAGTTGCGGTTGTGCTTATCGAACACGGCGGCAGCGGCGGAAGTGTTGCGGCCCCGCTGTTTAAGAAGCTTATGGAGTTCTACTTTGATAAAATTAAAAAATTTTGATTGGTTATTATTTGCTGTAGTAATAGCGCTGACAGGCATAGGTCTATTGCTTATATACAGCGCTACCTTTAGAGTAAGCATATACAGGCAGGTCAATTTTTTTGAACGCCAATTTATCTGGGTCTTTCTCGGATTTATAATTATGTTTTTAATAGCAAAGGTCGATTACCATTTCTGGGGACGAATAGGGTATATCCTGTATCTGGCAGGTATATTTTTTCTCCTGGTTGTCCTTATCAGGGGGAGGGTGATTTTAGGAGCGCAGCGGTGGCTTGAGATAAAATTCCCGATCGCATTAAAACAGATAGGATTTCAACCTTCGGAACTTTTAAAAATTATTGTAGTCATAGTCCTGGCGCGCCTGGCCATAGATAATAGCCAAAAAATAAATTCCTGGTCTAATTTCGGAAAAGGGCTTTGTCTTCTGTGTATACCTGTACTCTTTATTTTAAAACAGCCTGACCTGGGCACTGCTATAGTAAATTTCGCGGTAGGGCTTTGTATGTTGTTTTTAATCGGTATGGGACTGCGTAAGATATCCGGCGTAATTTTGATTGGAGTTTTATCTTCGCCTGTAGCGTGGTTTTTGCTTAAAGATTACCAGCAAGAGAGAATCCGCATCTTTTTAAATCCGTATAGTGACCCTCTTGGCGGCGGATATTCAATGATTCAGTCAAGATTGGCCATTGGTTCCGGTGGATTTTTAGGAAAAGGGTGGCTGGGAGGCGTCCAGACACAATTGGACTTTGTCCCGGAGCACCACACGGACTTTATCTTTGCGGTCCTTGGCGAAGAATGGGGATATTTGGGGTGCATACTGGTGCTTTTTCTTTACCTTATTTTAATACTGAGAATTTTTCATATCGCAGTGCACGCAAAGGACCGTTTAGGGATGTTTTTGGGGGCTGGCATAGGGATGGTATTTGCCTTTCATGTGGTTATAAATATAGGCGTGGTTATAGGTCTTCTTCCCATCACAGGACTGCCTCTGCCGTTTTTAAGCTATGGGGGAAGCTCTCTAATCAGTTTTATGATAGCGATAGGGATATTGCAGAATATAAATTTGAGAAAAGGTTATTATTGATGCCTCTAATATCTCCTGAACTTTTTCTCCAGGTTCGACGGCCGGCCCGGTATATTGGCGGGGAATATAATCAAATAAAAAAGCAGTGGTCTCCTGATTTAGTCACCTTTGCCCTGGCATTTCCCGACCTCTATGAGATAGGGATGTCGCATTTAGGAAGCCGTATTATCTATCATATATTAAATGATTTATCCTATGCGGTTTGCGAAAGGGTATTTGCTCCGTGGATTGACATGGAGGAACTTTTGCGTAAAAAGAATATCTCTCTCTTCAGCCTTGAAAACCGAAAGCCGCTAAAAGAGTTTGATATACTTGGTTTCAGTATTGGCTATGAGTTAAGTTATACCAATGTCTTAAATATGCTTGGTCTCTCGGATATCGAAATATACAGCAATAAGCGAAAACACGGCCCTATAGTTATTGCCGGAGGACTCGGGGCATTTTCCCCTGAACCAATGGCTCCGTTCATTGACCTGTTTGTCATTGGTGACGGAGAGGAAGTCGTAGTGGAGATAGTTAAGGCTTTTCACAATTTTAAGTCTCAAAAAATGACGCGTTATGAAAAATTACAGGCATTGAACCGGATCAGCGGCGTGTATGCGCCGGAATTTCACGCCCCATCATCGCGTATCAAAAAACGCGTGGTTAAAGACCTTGATAAATCCCCTTATCCAATTCGTATGATTGTCCCGTATATGGAGGTTGTCCATGACCGCTATGCCCTGGAGATAATGCGCGGCTGCTCAAGGGGGTGTCGATTCTGTCAGGCGGGATTTCTTTACCGTCCTGTGAGGGAGAGAAGCATGGAAAAATTGCTTGAGTTGGCCGCGGAAGGTATAAAGAGGACCGGATATGAGGAAGTGTCGTTTCTCTCTCTTAGTAGTGGTGACTATAGCAAGCTCCCGGAGCTTCTAAAATCGTTTAATACTTCGCAGCTCAGTATAACCTCAGTTTCTCTTCCCTCGCTGCATATCGAGAATATTACACCGGAGATCGTTTCGTATCTAAAGACTATAAGGAAAAATACATTTACCTTTGCTCCGGAGACAGGAGAAAAACGGGTTAGTTTTGCTATTAACAAAAAATTTGACTATAATAAACTTTTAGAAATGTCGGAACATCTTTTTAAGATAGGGTATCGAAAGATAAAACTCTATTTTATGATAGGGCTTCCAAGAGAAGGTGAGAAAGTTGTCGAGGAGATGGTCAATCTTGTCTCTGAAATTGCTTGTCGAAGACCCGCCTCAGCCCCCCATACTAAAAATTTTGGTAGGGGGGCGGATATAACTGTAAGTGTCTCTAATTTTATCCCCAAGCCGCACACACCGTTCCAGTGGGAAAAAATGGAAGACCTAAGTTCTCTATGGAATAAACAGATGAAACTTAAGGAATTATTCAAAAAAATGAAAAGGGTAAAATTTAACTATCATGATTTGAATTCAAGTTTTTTAGAGGCGGTCCTCTCCAGGGGTGATCGGAAACTCAGTTCCGTAATCTATGAGGCATGGAAATCCGGAGCTAAATTTGACTCGTGGAGGGAGTGTTTTCGATATTCTGCCTGGCAGGATGCCTTCAAAAAGACGGATATTGATCCATATTTTTATAGCCACAGGGAAAGAGATGAAGACGAACTATTGCCCTGGGATCACATAGATACAGGAATAGATAAGGATTTTTTCCGTGCGGAGAGAAAAAAAGCCGGGGAAGGCGTAGAGAGCCCGGATTGCCGCAGTCAGTGCCTTAATTGCGGAGTATGTTCGAAAAATATTTTGACATCCGGAAAATCGTAGAGTATAATAAAAAAAGAAGGGACGAATTATGAAATTATTAGAAGATTTATTAAAAAAAATGGTCGAAGCGGGCGCGTCCGATTTACACCTGACCGTCGGCACACCGCCGCAGATGCGGGTAGATGAGATGCTTACTCCTATGGAAGAGACAGCGCTTACTCCCGAAAAAAGCAAAGAGATTATCTACAGTATCCTCTCCGAGGCCCAGATTAAGAAATTCGAAAAAGATCTGGAACTGGATCTTTCATTCGGCATAGAGGGGGTAAGCCGTTTCCGCGCAAATATATTTTATCAGAAGGGACATGTCGCAGGAGCATTCCGCGCCATACCTTATAAAATTATGACTTTTGAAGAACTCGGACTGCCAAAGGTGGTTGATGCAATAAGTAAATTACCTAAAGGACTTATCCTGGTTACGGGCGCCACCGGCAGCGGTAAATCAACAACGCTTGCCTCTATCGTAAATAAGATTAATGAAGAGAGACATTGTCACATTATCACTGTAGAAGACCCGATCGAGTATGTCCATGAACACAAAAAAAGTATCGTAAACCAGAGAGAAGTAGAAACCGATACACAGTCGTTCACAAGAGCGCTTAAATATGTCCTGCGCGAAGATCCTGACGTGATACTCATCGGAGAGATGAGGGATATAGAGACAATCGAATCAGCGCTTACAAGCGCAGAGACAGGTCATCTTGTCTTTGCAACACTCCACACAAGTGATTGCGTCCAGACGATAAACCGTATTATTGACGTATTTCCGGCTCACCAGCAGGCCCAGGTGCGGACACAGCTCTCGTTTGTGCTTCAGGCTGTTTTTTCTCAGCAGCTTATCCCGCGCGCCAACGGCCGCGGACGTGTCCTGGGTATTGAGGTTATGACAGCAACTGCTCCTATCAGGAGTCTTATACGCGAGAACAAGGCGCACCAGATTTTTTCAGTCATTCAGACATCACAGCAGAAAGGTATGCAGACCATGAATCAATGTCTGGTCCAGCTTGTTGTTCGTAAATACATTACACGGGAAGAGGCCCTGTCACGCACCACAGAGCCAGATGACCTGGCCAGGCTTTTGAGCAGGAGATGAAAAGAATATTATGAAGAAGGTGATTACCAAAAAACTCGGCAAGCTCCTTATAGAAAACGGGATTATTAACGAGAAACAGTTAGAAGAGGCCCTCGACCATCAGAAAAAACGCGGCGGATACATTGGCCAGAATCTGGTGGAGCTGGGTTATACCACTGAGGAGGAAATTGTCGGCTGTCTCACAGTGCAGTACGGGTATCCGTACCTGCCACTTCGAAACTACGAGATTAATCACGAGATCGTCAAGCTCGTTTCTGCGGAGATAGCAAAAGAATACTATGTCATCCCGATAGATAAGATTGGAAACACCCTTACTGTAACTATAGCTAATCCTTTAGATGAAGAGGCTGTCCAGGCTATTGAAAAAGCCAGCGGGTGCAGGGTGGAAATTTTCGTAAGTACCGGTTCAGAGATTGAAAAGGCCTTAAAAACGTATTACGGGCTTACATCTTCGAAAACCGATACCAGCCAGATGCTCGGTGAAGTAAATATGCACGAGCGCGAGCGCGAGCACAGGCATGAGCATAAGAATGAAAAATGAAAAAAAATGGGCTTAGAACAAATAAGCTTGATGAAATTTTATGCCGGGGAAATTTTATTGATAAAGAAAAAATCGAACAGGCCAAAAAAATACAAAAAGAAAAGGGAGGCCGTTTAAGCCGGATACTTGTAGACAAAGGCCTCATAACCGAAAAGACTTTACTTTCCATCATCGGCAAAGAATTTGATATACCGCCGGTAGATCTGGCCCGTTTTACCATAGACCCGGCCATTCTTAAACTTGTCCCCGAACATATAGCGCGCCGTTACTCTCTTGTCCCTGTGTCCCGGCTCGGAAAGATCCTTACGGTCGCTATCTCAGATCCTTCTAATATTGTAGCCATAGATGATTTAAGAGTCCGGACAGGACTCAGGATTGAACGGATTTTGGCAAGCCGGAAAAACATAACTACGGCTATAGAGCGTTGTTATGGCTCAGAAACAGGACTTACCGACTTTTTTGGTGATACAGAAGAAGAAGTTACAACAAGGACTCTAAAGGAAGAGGCGCTAATAGAATCCGAGCTCATCGAGATCGTGCAGGACGCCCCTGTAGTAAAACTTGTAGATTATCTTTTGAAGGAAGCAGTTAAGGCTCGCGCCAGTGACATACTTATCGAGCCGTTTGAAAAAAAAGTCCGGGTTCGTTATCGTCAGGACGGGCTTTTGAAAGAAAAAGAAACCATCCCCCGGGGCATGAAGCATGCGATTGTCTCCCGTATCAAGGTCATTTCCCAGCTTGATATTGCCGAGAGAAGACTTCCGCAGGACGGCCGTTTCAGGGCAAAGATTGCCGGCAGAGAAGTGGATTTTCGTGTCTCTGTAGTTCCTTCCATTTATGGTGAGAAAGTAGCGGTGCGGATACTCGACAAAAAGCAATCGAAGTTAAATCTGGACGACCTGGGTTTCGAGAAAAAAAATCTGGAAATAATAAAAAAATGCAGCAGCCGTCCATATGGTTTTATACTCGTCTGCGGGCCAACAGGGTGCGGTAAATCTACAACGCTTTATTCAACCCTCAAACTTATTGACAGCCCCGAAAAAAACCTCGTGACAGTTGAAGACCCTGTCGAATATGAACTGGAGGGCATAAATCAGGTCACTGCGAAACCCTCTATCGGCCTTTCCTTTGCGGCTGCCCTTCGTTCTATCCTGCGGCAGGATCCGGACATTATTATGATCGGGGAGATAAGGGATCTTGAAACTGTAGATATGGCTATAAAATCAGCATTGACCGGGCATCTTGTCTTAAGCACACTGCATACAACCGACGCTGTTGGTTCGATTACGCGGCTTTTAGATATGGGTGTAGAGCCATTTCTTATTACCTCATCACTACTCATGGTAGGCGCGCAGAGACTGGTAAGAAAGATATGTCCTAATTGCAGGGAGTCCTATGAAATAACTGCGGAGGCTCTTAAGAAATTAGGGCTGGACCCCGGGGATTTTACTGATAATAAATTTTTCCGCGGAAAAGGCTGCAGGCTCTGCCAGAATACAGGCTATAGCGGCCGGGCCGGACTTATCGAGATCCTGGTGCTGGATGAAGAGATAAACAGTCTCATTTTTAATAAGGCCCCGAATGCTGAAATAAAAAGTCTGGCGCACAAAAAAGGAATGTCCACATTGCGGGAAAACGGCCTTAAGAAGGTCCGGGCAGGCGTAACAACCCTGGAAGAGGTGATAAAGGTAACAGCTGAAGATCATGGTTAAGTCTCTGGGAGATAGAATAAAAGCAGTCTTGTTAGAGAAGAAACTTATCACTTCCGAGAAGTTGGATGAGGCCATAAAAGAACAGGCCAGAACGCATCGCCGGTTAGGCAAAATTCTGGTTAAAAAGAAGTTTGTTAACGAAGAAAATCTTATGTTAATCCTGGGAGAGGAATTGGGGCTGCCGGTTATAAACGTAAAAAGATTTCGTCCTGACCCTGAACTCACAAGCCTCATAAGCGAATCGATAAGCCGCCGTTATCATATCCTGCCTATTTCAAAGATTGGTAAGACGTTAACGGTCGCAATGTCCGATCCGCTCGATGTCCTGGCGCTCGACACAATAAAACTGCTGACCGGGTATAACCTTAAGCCGGTCCTGACAGGTGAATCAGAATTGGAAGAGGCTATCCAGCAATTTTATGGCGGGGACTCCGGTATTGCCGGTGTCAATGACATCTTGAAAGAGGCAAAGGATGGAGAACTGGAGTTACTTACCCCGGAAGAAGACGACAGTGCCATAGCTTTAAGGCAGGAGAGTGAAGGGGCGCCTGTTGTGAAGTTTGTCAATTTTCTTCTTGTTAAGGCGTTGAAGATGCGGGCCAGCGATATCCATATCGAGCCGTATGAGAAGAAGCTGCGTATCCGTTACCGCATAGACGGAGTCCTTCATGAAATTGTATCTCCGCCTAAAAAAAGCCAGTCTGCTGTGCTTGCGCGTCTTAAGATTATGTCAGGCATGGACATTACCGAAAAAAGGATTGCGCAGGATGGAAGGTTCCGGTCTACTATTTCTGAAAAAACTATAGATTACCGTGTGTCCTGCCTGCCGATCAGCCGTGGCGAAAAGATAGTCATACGCGCCCTTGACAGGTCAAGCCTCACTGTCGGACTTGATCAACTCGGTTTTTCCGAATATCCCCGCAAACGTTTTGAGACGGCTATAAAGCATCCGTACGGCATGATATTAGTAACGGGGCCGACAGGAAGCGGTAAATCAACTACACTCTATTCTA
>DAOWKF010000100.1 GCA_030640045.1 Candidatus Omnitrophota bacterium
TAGAAGAGTATAGAGGAAAGATTTCCGACAATATACTAAAGCCAACAGACTTAATCTTAGACCACTATCGCCGTAGATCCATCCTTTCTCACATGAGAACAACCCATTATGGAGGAGAAATATTAAACAGATGGGATAGGCTTACATTATCAACCAAAGCTACATATGAACGTCAAGATAGTGAATACCAAGACCCTCCCTTCACTTCACTCTCAGATTTTAAATGGACAACACTGGGGGGTGACTTAAGCTACCAGCTTACCAAAAAGATAACCTTACATACTGGATATGAGTGGAAGGATGAAATAGAATCACTTCCTTTAGGTGATGAAGCGAAGCAGTATAATACATTTACAGGTAGAATTGACTATCAACTGGATAAAGACAATCTTCTCTACCTAAGAAATGATCACATAGAAGCCGCAGGATACATGAAAAATATCTCAGCTGTAGGAGTAGAACAGATCTTAGATGAAAGAACTACCTCCTATGCAGAATATGAGAAAGAAGGTTCTACTTTTCGTCAAAACATGGGCTATAAATCTAAAGTGAAATTAACTAAATGGTTGTCATCCAATGTCTCATTTGAACGTTCTCGCGTATCAGGACCAACATCTGTAGATTCAGATGCAAGTAGTATCTCCTTGGAAGCAAAGCCAAAAGATGAGCTCTGGCTTACATCCAAGATAGAATGCCGGCATTATCAGAAGACAAAGGAATACAATCTCAATTATGAATCCAAAGGAGAACTTACTCCTGATTTAACCGCCTTTTCCAAGGGTTTCTTCTCCCGTTTCAAGGACCAGGATACCTGCACAACGACCCGTAGGGACAAGCAGGGAGTAATAGGTCTATCCTATCGTCCAATTGCCTATGACAGATTAAATGTTATAGGCAAATACGAATACAAACATAAAGAGAATATTCAGATAGCTTCCCAGGAATCCCAGACCCAAAATCACATCGGCTCAGTAGAAGTAGCGTATGATTTGACAAAGAACATGACGCTCGGCACCCGCTACGCTATGAATAAATCCGTAGAAAAAGGTCAGGACCATATAGACCGTTCTCACATAAATCTTTTTGTAACCTCACTTAACTATCGCCTCACACCCCGCTTAGATATTCTCACAGAAGGCCGCTACATCTACCTCCATGAGACAGGGGACTGGAAGCTTGGCTCATCAATTGAAATAGGGTATAAGCCAATTAAAGACCTCCGCCTTGGAGTAGGCTATACCTTCACTGAATATAATGACGCTGATCAAGCCCACGAAGATCAAAATTATCTTTCCAGAGGGCCGTACTTTAAGCTTACCATTAGTAAATAATTTACCGGTTTTTTACTTAGCGGAATTCCTATTGGGAAACATTCTTTTTTAGATGGGGGGATTGTTTACTCTAGAAAGTCGCTGTAATAATTTCTTTTGCAAAATGCCTTAAAATAGACTATTATACGTCCTATAATGTCAATTATAGAATGAAGAACTTACTTCGAGTACTGATTGTTATTTTTATCTTCCATCTCCTTTCTCTTTCTCCAGTCCTTGGAAAAGATCCAGAGATCCTTATCTATTACTTTTAAAGGAAGAACAAAGAATTTATTCTTGTTTGTAAATTTTTTTTGTTTTGGTATAATGTATTTATATGAGTATCTTTTTTTGTTGTGTGTTTCAATATGGTGTGAATAAAAAAAAAGAAGAAGGAGGATTGTAGGATGGGGACAAAAGTTAAGGTTGATGTAGAATTGGCAAAAAATTTAGGGCTTACGGAGGAAGAGTTTGACCGGATAAAAAAATTACTCAAAAGGGAACCGAATTTTACCGAATTGGGCATTTTTTCCGCGATGTGGTCAGAGCATTGCAGCTATAAAAATTCACGCCGGCTGTTTAAACTATTTCCCACCAAAGCTAAACACGTAATTGTTGGCGCAGGAGAAGAAAATACAGGAATTGTGGATATAGGAGATGGTTTTGGGGTCGCTTTTAAGATAGAGTCTCACAATCACCCTTCGGCTGTAGAGCCATTTGAAGCCTCAGCCACAGGTATAGGCGGGTGTTTAAGGGATATATTTACCACCGGAGCAAGGCCTATTGCCGGTCTGGGCGCGTTGAGATTTGGAAGCTTAGATAACGAAAAGGTTAAATTTTTGTTTAAAGAGGTTATCCGCGGGTTGGCCCATTATGCCAATATCGCAGAGGTTAACGCGGTTGGCGGTGATTCCTATTTTGATGAGAGTTATGAAGGCAATCCTTTAGTTAATGCCTTTGCTGTTGGTATTGTCCGGCATGAGAATATTGTGAAAGGTGCTGCGCATGGCGCTGGAAATTTTGTATATTATATAGGAGGCGATACAGGAAGGGATGGTGTGGGTGGAGCAAGCTTCGCTTCCAGGGAGATAACTGAAGAATCCGCTTCCATTGAAAACGCAGTTGCTATAGGTGATGAAGAACTGGGAAGGCGTTTAAGAGAGGCGTGTATAGAATTGATAGAGAAGGGTTTGGTTGTGGGAATGCAGGATATGGGCGCAGCCGGACTTACCTGCTCTTCTTGCGAGACCGCCTCAAGAAGCCAGACCGGTATTGAGATCGATGTTGCCTTAGTCCCGCAGAGAGAAAAGGGGATGACACCTTATGAAATTCTTTTATCCGAGTCTCAAGAGCGGATGCTGGCAATTTTAGAGAAGTCCTCGGAAAAAGAGGCCCTGGGTATATTAAAGAAGCACAATATCAATGCAGTAAAAATCGGAAAGGTAATCGCTGATAAAATCATGCGGGTAAAAGAAAAAGGTGTGGTCGTTTGCGAAATTACTCCAAATTTATTAACGCGAGAAGCGCCGCTTTATAAGAGAGAGCTAAAGGAACCTGCATACCTGAAGGAGGCAAATAATTTGCCTCGCGAATCTGTGAAAGAGCCGGATGACTTAAATCCGGTTTTATTAAAATTACTTGATTCCCCCACGATTGCGAGTAAAGAATCAGCATATAAAAAATTTACTGCCCGGGATTTGGATGAAGTGATTGTGGGCGCGGGCTCAGACGCGGCTATAGTTAAGGTCAAGGGTACTAACAAGGCCCTAGCAATAAGCGTAGATTGTAATAGCAGGTATTGTTATCTGAATCCCTATAATGGAGCGATGATGGCAGTAGCAGAGAGCGCCAGGAACGTAGTTTGTTCAGGAGGAAAACCGCTGGCTATTACCGACGGCCTGAATTTTGGCAACCCCATGAAGCCTGAAAATTACTGGCAATTCCAGAAGTGTATAGAGGGCCTCGCTGATGCGTGCAAGGCCCTGGGCACGCCGGTGATTAGCGGTAATGTGAGTTTCTATAATGAAAATCCTAAGGGAGCTATAGACCCAACCCCGATGGTGGGCATGGTAGGTCTGATAGAAGATGCGGATAAATATGTTACCCAGGATTTTAAGAATGAGGGTGATTTAATCGTTCTTTTGGGTGAAAATAAGGCTGATTTTTCAGGAAGCGAATATTTATATCTGGTTCATAAACAAAAGAAGGGTAATCCACAGATAGACATAAATATAGAGAAGGCGGTCCAGGAGACATGTTTGGAAGCAATTAAATCCGGGATTATCAATTCTGCCCATGACTGTTCCGAGGGAGGATTGGCAGTAACGCTGGCTGAATCATGTATTACAAACAAGAGCCGGATGCTGGGCGCCGTGATAAAATTAGACGGTTTAAAAACGACTGATATACGGCTGGATGAAATTCTATTTGGTGAGGCGCCATCCCGGATAGTGGTTTCTATGAATAGAGATAACCTTAAGGCTTTAGAAAAAACAGCAAAAAAGAACTCGGTTTCATTTTCTGTTTTGGGCGAGGTCAAAAAAGAGAAGCTGACAATTCAATGCGAAGAAAAAACGATAATAGATCAGCCCTTGACGGTATTAAGCGATACATGGAGGACGGCAATCCCTTCGAGACTATAAAATAAAAAAGGGGTCACACCTATTTATTTTCGTCATTCCGAGGAATCAAAGCAATCTTTATGAAAAAAGACATTGTTGTCGGGCTTGATATAGGGACCACGAAGATCTGCGCGATGATTGCCGAGAAAACCCATGATGGCTCATTAAGACTTAAGGGCATGGGGCTTACCCCTTCTGTTGGATTAAGGAAAGGTGTTGTGATAAATATTGAGGATACTGTCAATTCCATTGGCCGGGCAGTAAGGGAGGCAGAAGAGGCTGCCGGCATAGAAATAGAATCAGTCTTTGCCGGGATTGCTAGCGGCCATATCAAGGGTTTTAATTCAAGGGGAGTAGTTGGCACTTCACGCCCCAATAAGGAAATAAACCAGTGGGATGTAGAAAAAGCGATTAATAGCGCAAAGGCCCTGTCCATCCCTATGGACAGGGAAATTATCCATATACTACCACAGGAATTTATAGTGGATGATCAGAAGGATATAAAAAATCCTGTAGGAATGAGCGGGAATCGCCTGGAGGTCTCAGTTCATATAGTTACAGGTGCGGTTACCTCTGCGCAGAACATAGTTAAATGTGTTCAGCAGGCTGGGCTTGAAGTAGAAGATATAGTCTTGGAACCCCTGGCCTCAAGTTTAGCAGTGCTGACTCCGGAGGAAAAAAAACATGGCTCCATCCTCCTGGATATGGGAGGAGGGACAACTGATGCAGTTATCTTCTCCAACGGGGGTATTAAATTTAGTGAGGTCTTTAGTCTCGGCGGAAATCATATCACAAATGACGTTGCTATCGGGCTTCGGACTACATCGGAGGCAGCTGAAAAGATAAAAAAGGCATCCGGATGCGCCCTTAGAGAGCTGGTCTCTTCAGCTGAAATAGTCAAAGTTCCTTCTTTAAATAATGACCAGATTAATCACATATCCAGGCAGACACTAGCTGAGATAATTGAGGCCAGGATAGAAGAGACCCTAACATTGATCAATATGGAGATATCGAAAACAAATTTAAAGGAGTCACTCGGAGGAGGAGTTATTATGACAGGGGGCTCTTCCTTGCTCAATGGTATCCTTGAGATGGCGCGTCGTATATTTGATTCACCTGTCCGCCTCGGCCGGCCAAATGCAGCTTTAAACGGGTTGGAAGGTATACCTGATACACCTATTTTTTCTACAGCGGTAGGGCTCTGCCTTTATGGTTTTCAGTTCCGTGATGGAGGGGCTGCTGTAAAACTTTCCGGGAGAAATCTCTTCACCAAGGTCTTCGACCGCATGCGTATGTGGCTCAGCGACTATTTTTAATTAAATAGACTGTTTAAAGCCTTGCCTGGGTGATTGCTTTTCAGGATCGATGCCCCGATCAATATCGCATTCACTCGCCTTAGAGATCTGATAAAATTAATATCTTTTTTTGTCTTTATCCCGCTCTCCACAACAATAATTTTTCCAGCGGGGATATGTTTTATTAATTTTTTACTTACCTCTAA
>DAOWKF010000038.1 GCA_030640045.1 Candidatus Omnitrophota bacterium
ATAAAAGAGACTGGGAAAGTAAAAGAAATTAAGGAAATCATTGTTACGGTTGAAGGCCTTCCTTCCTGCTTGAATGGTCAGCTTATTGAATTGGGCAGAGGAACCAAAGGCATCGTTATGAGTTTTACCGAATCGGAAACGCTTGTGCTTGTCCTGGGAGACGAATCCAGAATAAGGATAGGCCAACCCGTTTCAAGCAAAAGCGAGACCTTTAAAATTCCGGTGGGGGAGGGTTTTATCGGCCGCATAGTAAATGCTTTAGGAGAACCCTGCGACGGCGGGAGTGTAATAGAAACCGACACCCATTTTCCTGTTTTTAATGAACCGCCCGGCATAACGGACAGAGCTCCGGTAGATGAGTTTTTACCTACGGGTGTTAAAATAGTAGATGCTCTTATTCCCCTGGGAAAAGGGCAGAGACAGTTGATAATCGGCGACAGGATGACCGGCAAAACCATTATTGCCGTGGATGCAATGCTGAACCAGAAAAATGAAGACACTATTTGTATTTACTGCTGTATCGGTAAGCCATATTCCGCTTTGCTAAAAACGGCGACCCTTCTTAAACAAAAAGGCGCCTGGGATTATACAATTGTTAGCGTAGCCCTGGATAACGCTTCCACGGCTGAGCAGTATTTAATTCCTTTTGCCGCGGCAACGATGGGTGAATATTTTATGCAAAAAGGGAAAAATGTTTTAGTTGTCTTTGACGATATTACCAAACACGCCTGGAGTTATCGGCAGTTATCCCTTCTTCTGGAAAGGCCCCCAGGCAGAGAAGCATACCCCGGGGATATATTTTATCTGCATACCCAGCTTATGGAGCGCGCCGGAAGGTTAAATGAAGCAAAGGGCGGGGGTTCAATGACATTTTTGACGATAGCCGATACCCTGCAGGGTGACCTTACCGGCTATATCCCTTCAAATCTTATATCTATGAATGACGGCCAAATTTGTATGAATAGCAGTTTATTTGGCGAGGGTTTCCGGACGGCAATAGATATAGGACTTTCCGTCTCAATCATTGGAGGTAGGGTCCAGCCGGTTATTTTAAGAGAGTTGAGCAGTACCTTGCGCCGGGAATATGCCCAGTATAAAGAACTTCTTCGGCTCAGCCGTCTAAGGGCAGACCTCTCTGAGGAGGCGGAGATGAAATTGAAGAGAGGGGAGGCGATTATGTCGGTTTTAGAACAATACAGAGGCGAGCCCATCTCTTTAGAAGAGGAAATAATCCTGTTCTATGCCCTGCGTAAAGGTGCGCTGGATAATTTAACCGCGGAAGAAAAAATCCGATTTAAACAAGATATATTTGCCTTTGCCCAAGAAACAAACCCCGGGGTTTTAAAGGGGGTTGCCGAAAAAAATGAATTCACCCAGGAGATTAAGCAAGGACTGGATGTTTTACTGGATGAGTATTTTAAAAAATGAACATAAGTATACTTACCCCAAAACAAACATTATACGAAAAGGAAGGATGGAGTGTATTCCTACCCGGGGATAAAGGAGAATTTGAAATATTGAACTATCACGCTCCTATCATAAGTCTCTTGAAAAAAGGCAAAATACTCGTTGATTGGAAAACCCCATTCCCTGTAAAGAGAGGGGTAATAAGATTCCACAGCGATGAATGCGTCGTCCTGATAGAAGAATAACGTATGCGCAATCTTATTATAATCCTGGTAATGTTCGTGACCATACTTGGTCCATCAGCAGTTATTGCCACCATTGGCTATGCAAGTATCCGCGCTTTAGGAAGAAACCCCTCTTCAGCGCCAAAGATACTAATGGCAATGATTATTTCTCTTATATTTGCCGAAGCAATTGCCGTAATCGCGCTTTTGATACTGTTCCAACTATTCGGAACCTAATTTGTTTTTCTTGCTCTATGAAATATCTACAATATTTTTCTAAAAGATGAGGATTATCTTGTGACTTGTGACCTATCCCGAGCGCAGCGAGGGATATCCTATATTTGAGAGGTACTTATGTTAATATTCACATTTGTAATAATACAGTTTGGGGTTTTTGCAGTCATCGTCTTCGTATTAAAAAAACTTCTCTTAAGCGATACAATGAACGCAGTAAACCGGCTAAAACTAATAAGCCGGGAGAATGAAAAGAGAGAACAGGAACTAAATAAAAAGATAAAAGAACAGGAAGAGGAGTATCACAAAAAGCTCGCGCAGGCTGAAGAGGAAACAAAAAAGATAAGAGAGCAAGCAAAAAAAGAAACAGCTAAAATACAACAGGAACTTCTGGAGGATGCAAGGAAAGAAAGCGACAGTATCCTCATTGCGGCGCGGCGAAGCAAGGAAAGGATGC
>DAOWKF010000023.1 GCA_030640045.1 Candidatus Omnitrophota bacterium
ATATTTATGGAGTTAACGATTTCACCAAGTTTTTTGAATTTAAATCCTTCTTCGATAATGATCATCAATGTTAAAGCTAAGGGTTCTGCCCCCATCATGATTAAGTCGTTTACTGTCCCACAAACGCTTAAGCTTCCTAAATCTCCCCCAGGAAAAAATATTGGAAAAACTGTATGTCCATCCGCAGTTATAACTATCTCTTTATCATAATTAGATAGGGGAATTGTTGCACCATCATCTAGCTCCTCAACTCCAATTCCATTATTAACATTCTTATAAGGTATATTTTTTACTATAAATTGAATTAATTCTTGTTGTAAAACTCCACCAGCTCCATGAGCCAAACGGATTACTTTTGAGCTCTCTTTTCTTTCACTCATATGAGATCCTTCACTACGTTCAGGATGAAATTATTGAATAATTATTCAATAATTTCATTTCAATTCCACCTTTGCTCCTACTGCCTCTAACTTCTTTTTCAATTCCTCAGCCTCTTCTTTAGATACCTTCTCTTTAACCGGCTTCGGGGCTGCCTCTACCAGGTCCTTTGCCTCTTTTAATCCAAGGCTGGTTGCTGCCCGCACTTCTTTTATCACCGGTATCTTTTTATCTCCGACAGAAGCAAGGATGACATCAAATGTGCTCTTCTCCTCGGCTTCTGCTCCGCCGGCTTGCGAAGCCGCTTGTCCCATTGCTCCGGGAGGAGCAAACATCTGGGCGCTTACCCCAAATTTTTCTTCCAATGCCTTTACGAGGTCTGCCAGTTCCAATGCACTCAATTTGCTGACAGCATCAACTATCTTATTGGATGAAGCTGCTGCTGCACTTTCCTGAACTTTTTTTTCTGCCATAATTATTCCTCCTATTTCTTTCCCCGCTCTATCGCTTGCAACGTTAAAATTAATTTATGCAAAGGTCCCCTTAAAACCGATACCAGGTTAGTCATCGGCGCCCTTATCCCGAAAATGAGTTGTTGTATAAGTACCTCCCGGGAGGGGATACTTGCATATCTTCTTATCTCATTAACATCTATAATCTTTTTATCTACTACCCCGCCCTTTATCTTAAGGGCCTCATGTTTACGGGCAAAATTTACCAAAATCTTAGAGATTGCAAGAGGATCATCACGACCTATGGCGTAAAAAGTATCCCCGTCTAAAAATGCTGTTATATCGTCTATCTTTGTCTTTTTGAAAGCCCTGGAGGCCAGTGTCTTTTTTATCAAAAAAAGATTAACTTTTTCTTTGCCCATCTCTGCCCTTAGTTCATCCATCTCCCCGGCCTTAAGTCCCTGGGTTCCACAAAAAATTATGGTGTGAGAGCGGCTGACCTTCTTTTCGAACGCCTTCACCATCTGTTCTTTAATATAATGTCCTAATGCCATTAGCCTAACCCTGCCATATCCAATCTTATTCCGGGACTCATAGTTAAAGAAAGCGTAGCTGAACTTATAAACTGCCCCTTGGCTGCACTTGGTCTTGCAGAATTGATAGATGAGAAAGTTTCCCGGATGTTATTGACTAAATCTTCTTTTTCAAAAGAAATCCTGCCAACTACAAGATGCAGGTTCGCTGTCTTATCCATGCGGAACTCCACTCTACCGGATTTAATCTCTTTAACTGCCGTGGCTACCTCAAAGGTAACGGTCCCGCTCTTGGGGCTTGGCATAAGTCCCCGCGGGCCTAAGAGCTTACCTAATTTCCCTACTTCTCTCATCATATCAGGCGTGGCCACCAGGGCCTCAAAATCAAACCAGTTTTTACTTATCTTATCCACCAGGTCCTGGCCTCCTACAAAATCTGCCCCGGCCTCTTTCGCCTCGTCAAATTTTGCTCCCTTCGCAATAACTGCCACTTTTACCTTCTTTCCTGTTCCATGAGGGAGGACAAATACTCCCCTCACCTGCTGAGTAGAATCCTTAGGGTCTATTCCTAATTTAATAGATAGCTCGACCCCCTCATCAAATTTCCTTCTGGGCATGGCCTTAAGTATATCTACGCCTTCTTCGATTATATACCTCTTGCCTTTTTCTATTGTCTTTAGCGCCTCCTGATAAAATTTTCCCCTGGCCAACTTATCCCTCCACCTTTATACCCATACTCCGGGCAGTCCCTTCAATAATACGCATAGCTTTATCAAAATCAACGGCGTTTAAGTCTTTCATCTTTTCTTCTGCTATTTTTTTAACAACAGCTTTTGTAACAGTTGCGATAATTTCTTTATTCGGCTCTCCGGAGGCCTTGGCAATATTGGCTTCTCTTTTTAAAAGGACTGCAGCCGGCGGAGATTTGGTAATAAAGCTAAAAGTCCTGTCCTCATATACATTAATAACTACCGGGATAACGACCCCTTCCTTATTTTGCGTAGCAGAATTAAAGGCCTTACAGAATTCCATAATATTTACTTTGTGCTGTCCCAAGGCAGGACCGACCGGAGGAGCCGGATTAGCCTTGCCTGCCGGAATCTGCAGCTTTATCTGCGTAACTACTTTTTTAGCCATGCTATACCTTCTCTACCTGCCAGTATTCCAGTTCCATTGGTGTGGAACGGCCAAAGATAGATACTGTTATCTTAAGTTTCCCTTTATCCGGACTAATCTCTTCAACAATACCGCTGAAGTTGAGGAACGGACCGCTAATCACCTTAACCCCGTCGCCTTTCTCAAACTCAACTTTCGGTTTAGGCCGGGCCTTCCTTTCCTCCATCTCCTGGACAATCCCTGCCACTTCTTTTTCTTTAAGCGGAACCGGTTTTCTTCCGGCTCCGACAAAGCCGCTCACACCGGGTGTGTTTTTGACCAGATACCATGCCTCATCATTCATAACCATCTCTATAAAAATATAGCCAGGAAAAAATTTTCTCTGGCTTACCTTTTTCTGGCCGCTCCTTATCTCTGAGATATCTTCCATGGGGATGAGGATCTCGCCAAAAAATTCCTGCAATCCCATTGTCTCAATACGGTGAAACAGACCATCTTTCACTTTCGCCTCATATCCGGTTTGGGTGTGAACAACATACCATTTCTTTCCTTGCATAACTTATCTTAAAACAAACTCTATGAGCCTGGTAACTACCAGATCCACCAATCCGATATATATACACAAAATTATTACTGTTATAACCACGACGGAGGTAGAGGCAAAAAGCTCGTCTCTTTTAGTCCAGTTCACCTTCTTTAATTCTTCCTTTACCTGAGTAAAGAATACCCCTGTTTTTTTTAGCACCTTTCCCCCCATCCAAAACTCCGATTTTACCATAACCCCTTTATTTGTCAAGGGTTATTGCAAAAAAATTTTTTTGTTGCCTTTTTTTAATTTTTTTAGTATCATTATCTTAATGGCTGAAAAAAATAATATTATCTTAACAGATGTTTTCAAAAGGATATATAAAGAGGCCTATTGTCTTTCTGCATCCGAGCTCGGCAGATATCCCGAAGAAAAATGGACAATCCATAAAAAA
>DAOWKF010000069.1 GCA_030640045.1 Candidatus Omnitrophota bacterium
AATCCATTAGTCCCTGCTACTACCCCGGGGCTCGACACCAACAAATGGGGAAATATTATTGCGGATACTGATACAGCAAAAACGAGTAAAGAAGGTGTCTTTGCCGGCGGAGACATTGTTACAGGAAGTGCTACAGTTATTTCTGCAATGGGAGCAGGAAGATTGGCTGCAAGGGAGATTGACAAGTATATTTTTTAAAACCCATTCTTTTCAAGAAACTGTGTCTGAGTTTCTAATCATGTTGAACTGATTCCCACAATTTTTTGTCGAAAGAGGCGCTCCTGCCGGAACAATTTTCTCTATGGCAGAGCTGGCAGCTCTGGAAATTAATCTCGGTTGAGAAACGAATGCCTGATATTGATTTGTTAGGTATCATCAGAAAAGATTCTGTCAATCGAACCCCAATAAAATTTTCTACATCACCAAAAAGTGCAAATAATTTCCTCTGTTGCTCGATGGGCCATACGGCAACATCACCAGAGCCCGGATTCATATCAACTGTTTTCCCAAGTTTATATTTTTGGTCAAGGAGCTCGCTCAAATGGCGACCGCTTATACCAAGGAGAGTTGCCTTGATAGTATCTAACCAAAATCCCTTCAGGAAATCGTCTTGAGGAATCTCGATCTCATCAACTTCTTTTCCGCATGTGACCACGTAGGCAAATACACGTTCTACTTGATCCAAATTTATACGAAGCGCTTGACTCGTAAAGATAATATCATCAATTGTGATAGTCTCCTCTTCCTTTGATTGT
Organism: Candidatus Omnitrophota bacterium; assembly: GCA_030640045.1. Classification (GTDB taxonomy): domain Bacteria; phylum NPL-UPA2; class BS750m-G34; order BS750m-G34; family BS750m-G34; genus BS750m-G34. The sequence continues at coordinate 756 of DAOWKF010000069.1, forward strand.
ATGAAACATTCCTTGTAAAGTGCTTTTGGTCTTGCATTCTTTTGGGCATTGTTTACAAGATCCTCGAATTCTTTTGCATCGTTAGTCCCTGGTTTAATGTGGGCTCCCTTTAAAAGTCCTTCCAGATCTAACTCGAACGATATGTTTGTTATTGCTTCTATCATTCTAACTTAATATACCGCCATATAGTTATTATAACACTTTTTAAGCGAATTCTAAATATTTTACATCATATTTTTTTGTATATTGGATTAATTTGTTTGATAAATTTTCGTAATTGGCCTATAATATATCAAAATACGAAGTTCGTAAAATATGGCTTTTTATACAAAATAGATATTTACCGGATTTTCAGGAATTTATGAGTCCATTGGATAGTCCCTATTTGGACAATGAAGAGTAAAAGGGAGAAAAGGAGATTAATTTTATGAGCGGAAAAATTAAAGATGTAAAAGGACGGGAGATTCTGGATTCGCGCGGGAATCCTACCGTCGAGGTGGATATTATAACTGATGACGGTGTTTTAGGCAGGGCTGCCATCCCATCAGGCGCCTCAACCGGTGAATATGAAGCAGTAGAATTAAGGGACAATGATGAGAAGAGATACCTGGGCAAGGGAGTTTCCATGGCTGTCAGTCATGTCAACGGAGAGATCAAAAAAAATATATCAGGCTTAAGTATATACGAGCAGGAAGAGGTTGACAGGCTTCTCATTAAATTAGACGGGACCAGTAATAAAGCAAGACTTGGGGCCAATGCCATTTTAGGCGTATCACTCGCCCTGGCAAAGGCAGCTGCTAATTCCCGCAAACTCCCTCTATATAAATATCTCGGAGGTAAAGATGCGCGGATCCTGCCGGTCCCTATGATGAATATAGTAAATGGAGGGCTCCATGCTGACAACAATGTAGACCTGCAGGAATTTATGGTCATGCCTGTAGGTGCGGGATCCTTTAAAGAGGCACTGCGCATGGGAGCAGAGGTATTTCACAATCTCAAGAAGGTCCTTAAAAAACGCGGGCTTTCTACTTCCGTAGGTGATGAAGGCGGTTTTGCCCCTTCACTTGAATCCAATGAACAGGCCCTGGAGGTCATAGTCAGCGCTATAGAAAAAAGTGGATACAAAGCCGGCAGCGACATCCTTCTTGCGCTTGACCCGGCAGCCAGTTCTTTTTATGAAAATGGCAGATATCTCTTGAAGGCTGAAAAGGTGCCTGAAAAAAACAGTGAAGAAATGATTAATTTTTATGAAGCGCTGCTTAATAAATTCCCTATCATCTCTATTGAAGACGGCCTGGCTGAGGATGACTGGGAGGGCTGGCAGAAACTTACTACCCGCCTGGGGAAGAGAGTTCAGATAGTAGGCGATGACCTGTTTGTTACCAATACTGCGCGTTTAAAAAAAGGCATAGAAAAGAATGCTGCTAATTCCATACTTATCAAGGTAAATCAGATAGGCACCCTTACCGAGACGAGAGACGCTGTAACTTGTGCCCACAATGCAGGTTACACCGCAGTAATCTCTCACCGCTCAGGTGAAACTGAAGATACGACTATTTCAGATTTAGTTGTCGCCATGAATACCGGACAGATAAAGACCGGTTCACTCTGCCGGACAGATCGTGTGGCCAAGTACAACCAGCTCCTCCGTATTGAAGAGGAATTGGGGAAGGACGCTGTATATAAAGGGAAGGAAGTATTTAAGTTTCTATGAACGTTGAATCTCATCCAGTTAAAGTTAGAAAATTGTTCTGGGTAGCTCTGGGGTTAGCCCTGTTTTTATATCTTTTTCTGCCGGGATATCTTTGCTGGGAAAGGATCAATGAAAGCTTTAAAGAGTATCGCGAAAAAAATGAGAAACTCAGCGAAGAGAATTTAAAATTGAAAAAAGAGATATGGGCATTAAAAAACGATCCTCTTTATATTGAAAAAATAACCCGAAAAGAACTGGGCTATGCTAAAGACGGCGAAGTTATATATGAGATAGAGAAGAGAGAAAGTGAAGATAGCGCTCAGCGGTAAAGGCGGAGTAGGGAAGACAACAATCGCTTCCAGACTGGCATTACTTTTTTCTAAGTCTATCCCTATAGTTTCCCTAATAATCCAAGTGCAAAGGCCATGACAAAAAGTGCTACAGTTTCGATGATTCCCATGACCACAATATAATTGCCAAAACCTTTTTCTGTCTCTCCCATAGCGTCTGCTGCCACAGCGCCTGCCTTACCCTGCATGAGCGCAGAAAAACCCATGGCCATGCCGCAAAAAATTCCGACGCCCCACAGATAACTGCCTTTGGCAGCAAGTTCGGCTATCTTATTCATTACAATCATTCCGTAAACTGTCTGGGTCAAAGGCGCACCTACAAATGCTACAATCATAAATGATGCTGTCTTATTTTTGGCGAAGGCCTTTTTCCATGCCCCAATAGCTGCCATGCCTGCAAATCCTGCCCCTAATGCCGAACCTATAGCGGCAAGCGCCAGAACAGCTCCGGCACCCAGGTCCTTAAACTGCACCAATAAATTTGTTTCCATAATTACCCTCCCTTGCCCTGTACCCCACGTGGTACAGGGTTACTTTTGTAACGGCCGATACGAAAATCCACTCCATGTAATATCAAGATGTCCGGAAAATTCCAGCACGTTAAGTCTTACGCCATGCACTAAAATTGCCAGAGGTCCGAGTAAGATATTCAAGGCGTGTCCCAATAATAAAATCAAAGATGTTGCTGCTCCCGTTAAAACACTGTTGTATCCGATGCCCATTGCCATTTTATTAAAGGCATCGGCAATAGCAACAGTTGCCAGGCCTACTGCAAAAAGACGAATGTAAGAAACGACGTCCGTAAAACTATTGACGAAATTCAGGAAAAGATTACCAATGCCGGCTCCGATGCCTTTAAAAATATTTTTATTCGGATTTGTAAAAATTATTACTAATAAGGGACCGGTGATAAAGAACCATTTGCCGAATGCCGGGAAGCTATCGCCT
>DAOWKF010000072.1 GCA_030640045.1 Candidatus Omnitrophota bacterium
ACAGATTGCTATTATAACATAAATATTTGCTGAACCATATTATTATTTGTACGGTTGTCAAGCCAAAGTAGAAATGTCCCCTTTTTACCAAAATAGAAATGTCCCCTTTTAACTTTTTAGAAATGTCCGGTTTTTAAGTTTTAAAGAGCGCGTATTCTCAGTAATAAAACTAAAAAGAATTGAATCTGCGCCAAGCCAGTAATTTCTTTAACGATACTCTTTGAAAAAAGTCTCATATTTGCCCGTAGAGGCTCGTTCGTTTTGGCGGTATATTCGCCAAAGGTTATCAAGCGGGCTATTTTTGCCGCCTTCCATCATTAAGGCCTAAAAGACGGCCTCTGAGAGCCTCGTAGCGCAAGGTTCTCCATCAAGGAATACAACACACCCCAGTCAATTTCTCTTTTCCTTGCTATCATTAAATCTAAGTGAACCGCGTAATCTAAATTTCTTCCAGGGATGATCCTTGGGAGGAATGTAAATCTTTCTCGGCTTCTCAAATCTTGGCTTTTTATCAACAACCGGCTTTGTGATAAGCGCCGGATCTATCTCTTTATATTTCAGATAGCTTCCATTGTTCCTTACCCACATAGAACCATCCAGTCTATCCTCTACAAAAACTGACTTTATTCTTTTTCTGGGAAGATCTTTTAACTGGTAAAATCTATTGTTGTGTCTTATTACCGAATCCTTACGAAAACTTCGCCTTGTCTTTATGCAAAGTATTTTCTTCAGCTCTTTCTCTGATGGTAACTCCTTATTATGCAGGTCTTCTTTTTTTAAAGCAGGAACACTAAACCTTTTATTGTGTTTGGGTAAATACCCTTTCAGAAACTCATTTGCTTCTTCCTTAGTCTTAATCCCCGCCAGTCGCATCTCTTTAATGAGTCTGTCCTGAAATACACCAAATTTTCTCTCTACTCTTCCCTTGGCTTGAGGAGAATTAGCATGCATTACCTCTACTCCTAACTCCTTCATCGCCCTCCCAAACTGACTCATGGGCTCCTCGTTTCTCAACTGTTCTTCTATCGTTAGCTTCTTTGTTGATTTATAGGTAGGGTGCTTGTCAAGATAGATGCTCTGGGGAAGGCCGTATTTCTTCATATAACGGTGGAAACTATCCATGGCCGGCATAGTACCCTCATAATCGTAAAATCTTCCAAATGCGGCGCCAGTAGCATCATCTACATAGTCCATAAGAACTAACTCAGGGCCTCTGCCTTCCAACCAGTCATGATGGGAACCATCCATCTGCACCATCTCGCCAAAATATTCCTTCCGCTGGCGCCATTGCCTATGCTTCCTGCCTTTGCGCTGCCAATCCTGTTTACCTTCACCTAAAAGCCATAATCTTAGTGTCTCATCACTTATGCTAATATCATGGAACTCATAAAGCTTCTCACAGGCAAAAGTAGGACCGAAATCCCAATATTTCTTCTCATAAAGTTTTATAACTTTAGCCTTTACCTTTTTTGGTATTGCCTTATTGGAAGATTTGCCGCGTGACTTATGTGTTATGCCTGTATCACCTTCTTCCCGAACTCTTTTTACTATTCTCTTTATTTGTCTTTTACTTAAATCTAAAATATCTGCTGCCTCAACTTGTTTTAATTTCTTATCCAATACCTTGTGGATTACGTGTAACCGCTTTAATTCCCTCAGACTCATCTTGACAATGCCCCTTTCTGCCATAATGCCCTCCTTTCCACAAGGGCATTATAACATGCCTATAAGGGGACATTTCTATTTTGGTACAAGGGGACATTATCATATTGGTATAACATCCTTAAAATTATTTTTTTTATTTTTCTTGACTATCCTGCTCCTGTGGAGTATATTGATTTTGTAATAAAAATGGGCATAAGTCGGGCAAAAAATGATTGACAAATTGTATATTTGTTTTATAATAATAGAAACGACGCGGGGTGGAGCAGTCTGGTAGCTCGTCGGGCTCATAACCCGGAGGCCGCCGGTTCAAATCCGGCCCCCGCTACCAAAAATAACGGTAAGTCAAGAGCCCCTATCTTTGCTTACTGAAAGGAGGTGAAAATGAAGTACAAAGCATCTCTAACACTGTCTGTCGAGGCTGAAGATGAGGATGG
>DAOWKF010000048.1 GCA_030640045.1 Candidatus Omnitrophota bacterium
ATGACGACCCAGTTTAAACATGTCCTTCGTTTAAGTCAGAGTCTTTCTCGCGAGATAGATTCTATTTTTATCTGCGGCGGGGCGCTCGTTACCCTTGCGCCGGAATCTTTAAAAGATGCGCCGCTCAACGCGATCTGCCGCGGGGAAGGAGAAGAGGCCGTTCTTGAATTGATAGAGAAGATCGAACAGGGCAGCGATTTTAGAGAAATCAGGAATCTCTGGTGGAAGCAGGACAACGTTGTCTTTCACAATTCCTTAAGGCCGCTTATTTCTGACCTGGACAGCCTCCCGTTTCCGGACAGGGAAATATTTGACTACCAGGGTATTATTGATTCTGACTTTGGCCAGGCCAGTTTTATCTTCAGCCGCGGGTGCCCTTTTAACTGTTCCTATTGCAGCAATCATGCTTTTCACAGGATATACGGCGAACCGTATGTGCGTATGAGAGGTGTGGATAAGGCGCTGGGAGAGATAGAGCATGTCGCTTCCCGGTATCGCTTCGATACTATAGTCTTTGATGATGATACTATGACTGCGGATAAAAAATGGCTTAAGGAGTTTTTGGATGGATACAGGAAACATTTCCGTTATCCTTTTGATTTAAATATAAGGGTAGAGACAGTGGATGAAGAAATATTCCCTCTGCTAAAAGAGGCAGGGTGCCGTAAGGTATCAATCGGCGTTGAGTGCGGGAATGAAAAATTAAGAAAGGAAGTTTTAAGGCGCCGTATGACTAATAACGCTATTATGGAATGTTTTGGCCGGGCTAAGGGCTCAGGCCTTAAGACAAAGTCTTTTAACTTGATAGGTTTCCCGGGTGAAGATAGGAAGACATTTAGAGATACAATCCGCCTTAATCAGGTTATTAATCCGACTTCTCTTATATTAAATATATTTTATCCTTATCCCGGGACAGACCTCTATGAAGTATGTCACAAAAATGGATATATCGGAGAGGAAAGTAAAACATTTCGGGAAAGGGATGATACGATCTTAAATCTCCCGGATTTCCCGAGAAAAGATATTATTAATTTCTACAGGAAGTTTGGCTATCTTGTGTATCTACATACTAATCTCTGGAAGGCCGTGGTTTATTTATTCCGCTATTCCCCGTTGGGTGAACCTTTTTTAAGGTGGATAGAGAAGAATCTTTATCTTGGGGGTCGATACGCCAAGAGGATGATAAAGATTTTATCAAGGGCTTGAAAGGAAAGAAGATGTTTCGTATTACAGTAGGTACGGTCAATATCGGAGAAGTGACAAAGAAGAGGGTTATGGCGATACTTGATTCCAACCGCCTTTCCTCCGGTAAATATGTAGAAGAATTTGAAGACAAATTTGCCCGTTATCATGGAACCAGCTCTGCTGTAGCAGTTTCGACCGGGACCGATGCATGCACTATTGCCCTGGCAATGTTACACGATATTACATCTGCCCGTGATGATGAGGTAATACTGCCCGCCCTTACATTTGTAGCAACTGCGAATGCAGCGCTTCATGCGGGTTTCAGGCCTGTTTTTGTGGACGTAGACAGAGATACTTATAATATCAATCCGGAGAAGATAGAAGAGGCTATTGGCGCTAATACGCGGGCTATTATGCCAGTGCATTTATTCGGCCGGCCTTGTGAGATGGATAAAATTATGGATATAGCCGCGGTAAAAAATCTCCGTGTCATAGAGGATGCCTCAGAGGCCCACGGAGCCCTCTATCACGGAAAGAAGGTGGGGACATTTGGCAGTCTTGCTGCATTCAGTTTCTATGTAGCCCATATTGTTACTACAGGTGAAGGAGGGGCTATTATTACTAATGATGAAGAACTTGCCGCATCCGCACGTTCACTCCGCGCCCATGGCAGGGCGTGTAAATGCAAAAAATGTGTCCTGAATATTTCGTCTTCAAGGTGCCCTTTGAGGTTTGAGCTTGATGAGAATAAAGACAGGCGATTTTTCTTTGAGCGTATCGGTTATTCCAGTAAGATGAATGAGGTAGAGGCGGCTATTGGCCTGGAACAGATTGATAAACTCGATGAGATTATTGAAAAACGCCGCAAGAATCTTGATTTTTTAAATACACATCTTAAAGAATTTGAAGAATATTTTCAACTATTTAAAGATAAAGAAGGAGAGGTCATCAGCCCTCTGGCGTATCCTGTTTTGATAAGACGGGGCAGTAAATTGCAGAGGAAAGATATAGTAGATTTTTTGGAAAAAAACGGGATAGAGACAAGGCCGATGTTTTCTTCTATCCCGACCCAGCAGCCGGCTTATAAATATCTTGGTTTAAAACCCGGTCAATTCCCTGAGGCTGAATATATAGGAACGCACGGCTTCTATATAGGAGTTCACCAGGACATTAAAGAAGAAGATTTATATTTTGTAGTAGAAACAATAAAAAAGTTTATAAAAAAGAAAGGTTAAAATGCCATACTGGAAAAATCGTTGGGTCCTGGTTACAGGAGGCTGCGGGTTTATCGGCTCGCATGTTGTTGAGAAATTAATAGAGCTCGGAGCAAAGGTCAGGGTCGCGGATAATCTATCACAGGGAGAAGTTTCTTGTTTAGAAAAGGTCAAAAAGAAGATTGAATTTAAAAACATCGAACTAACTAACATAGACAAAGCAACAAAGGTGTGTAAAGGGATGGATGTGGTTATGCACCTTGCTGCAAAGGTAGGGGGGATTGGGTATAACATTGCGCATCCCGGAGAGATGTTCTATAAAAATGTGGTTTTGAATACAACGATTATGGAAGCGGCAAGGCTTGCAGGGGTAGAAAGGTTCCTAACGGTAAGTTCTGCCTGTGTTTATCCGCGTTTTTGCACTATACCTACTCCTGAAGAAGAAGGATTTAAAGACGATCCTGATCCAAGCAATTTTGGTTATGGCTGGTCAAAAAGGGTAGCTGAAATACAGGCCAGATCCTATAACCGGGAATACAAAGATTTTAAGATAGCTATAGCCAGGCCATATAATTGTTATGGGCCACGCGATGATTTCGATTTGAATACCTGTCATGTTATTCCTGCCCTTATCCACAAGGTAGAGGAAGGTCAAAACCCGCTAATTGTGCGAGGCACAGGAGAGGAGACACGGGCATTTATCTATGTAGAAGATTTCGCAGAGGGTGTGATATTGCTTACAGAGAGATATCCTGAGTCTGATCCTGTCAATATCGGGACAACCGAGGAGATAAAGATAAAAGACCTTGCCTATCTTATAGTAGAGCTTTCCGGAAAGAAGATAGCTGTCCAATTTGATACCTCCAAACCTTCCGGCCAGCCAAGACGCAATGCCGATGTCCGTAAAGCCAAAGAAAAGATCGGTTTTGAGGCACGCACCCCTCTAAAAGAAGGCATTGCCAGGACTATAGAATGGTACCGAAAAAAACTTTAGTTATTTTGACCCTGAATGAGATAGCGGGGGTAAGGGCGCTTTACCCTAAGATCCCTTTTGATAAGGCCGATGAGGTTCTCGTTATAGACGGGGGTTCAGAGGATGGGACTATCGAGTTTTTTAAGGAAAAGGGCATCCCTGTGCATATCCAGGAGGTCAGGGGAAGGGGAGAGGCATTTCGCCTGGCCTGTAAACTAAGCAAGGGCACTGATCTCCTGTTCTTCAGTCCTGATGGCAATGAAGACCCGGATGACATTCCGCGCCTTTTTAAACTCCTTGAAGAAGGGAATGATTTAGCCGTTGCCTCCAGATTCCTTTCGGGATCAAGAAACGATGAAGCAGAAAAATTATTGCCCCTGCGCGCGTGGGCCAACAGGATTTTTACAATTTTAGCTGACATATTTTTTAGAGGGAAGATGGCAGATACCATCAATGGCTACCGCGCTATTAAAAAAGACAAATTCATGCTTCTTAACCTTGACGTGTCAGGTTTTGCGATTGAATACCAGATGTCAATCAGGGCTATGAAATTAGGGTTCCGCATAGCTGAAATCCCCACCATAGAGGGGGACCGCATTGGCGGCGAAAGCACTGCCTATTCCATTCCCACAGGCCTCAAGATTTTAAAAATATTTCTGCGGGAGCTTGTGATTGGCAGAAAATTTTAGATCACCGCATGTTCGATGAAGTCAGTGTTGTTTTTCCTGCCTTTAATGAAGAAGAAAATATCTTGTCCCTTTTAAATAAATCCCGGGAAGTTTTTTCCCGATATTTTAAAAACTGGGAAATAATTGTTGTCAATGACGGAAGCGCTGATAATACTAAGGATAAGGTTGAAAGATTGGCTCAGGAAGACAAGCGGATTAGAGTTATCTCGCATGCGAAAAATTTCGGCTACGGCGGGGCACTTCGGACGGGTTTCAGGGAGGCGCAATTTAAACTTGTATTCTTTAGTGACAGCGACAGGCAGTTTGATATGGAGGAGATTAGCCTGCTTTTGCCCTGTCTTGAGAAAGCAGATATAGTGACTGGATACCGGGTAACCAGGGCGGACCCATTCCACAGAATTTTAAATGCGTTGTTATATAACTGGCTGGTGAGGGTTATTTTTGCAATAAAGATTAGAGATGTAAATTGCGCGTTTAAATTCATCAAGCGTCCTGTCCTTGAAACAATATCCTTAGAATCAAATGGCGCTTTGGTTAATGCGGAACTTTTATACAAAGCAAAAAAGAATAGTTTTAAGATTGTAGAAGTCCCTGTCCATCATTACCCCAGAAAAAGCGGGTCTCAGACCGGGGCAAGGCCCGGGGTAGTATTCAGGATGTTCTTCGAGCTTTTAAAATGGAGAATAAAGTGGGGTTGTATAGGTTAAGCTTACAAAAGGCATTAATAGCTTTTGTAATTGATATAGTTGGCTATACAATATTTGGACCGTATATTATTGCCCGCGAAATTTTTTTCCGAAAAAGTTTTTCTCCGTCTTCAATCCTCTTACTCCGGCTTGACCATATGGGAGATGTGCTTATGGCAACGCCTGCAATTATTGCCTTGAAAAAACAGTTTCCCTCTGCGCGGATTACAGTAGGGGTTAAAGAGGTAAACCGCTGTCTTATCTCTCTTCCAGGAATAGTAACTACCACTGTCCCACCTGTGCGGTGGAAGATGTGGGTTTCACTGCGGAAAGAAAAGTTTGATCTTGTGATAGATTTCAAAGGGGATCTTAGAAATATAATATTGCTTTTTTTAACAGGAAGTAAGGAACGCGTAAGTTATGGCATAAGGGGTGGGGGATTTCTGCTTACAAAAAGGGTTAAATATATTTCCGGCATAAGGCATGAAATAGATAGAAACCTGGATATAGTAAAGGCTATTGCCGGAGAAGCTGAGAGGCAAGTCCCGCGTTATGATGTGAGCGCTGAAAAGGAAGCAAAAGGTGAGAAAGTTATTGGTATACATCCCGGCGCAAATTCTTCTTCCAAGAGATGGCCTGCTTCCTATTTTGCGCGACTTGCTAATAGGATTGAAAAAGAGGGGCTTGGAAGGGTTATTGTATTTGTCGGACCAAATGAAGAGAGAGTCATCAATGAGATGAAACAGAACCTTGATCCCCGGATTCTTATAAGGGATGATTTACCTTTGGAGGCATTAGCTGTAGAGTTTAAAAAATTAGATCTATTCATCGGTAATGACAGCGGCCCGTTTCATCTCGCTGAGGCTGTAGGCACAAAGGTGATAACTATATTCGGGGCAACATATCCCGAGATAGTCGGCCCTGTAAGCAGCAATAGTGTAATTATAAAAACCAAGCGCTCCTGTGCTCCATGTAGAATGCCGGGACAGAAAGAAAGATGTAAAAGCTTCGACTGCCTCAAGGAGATATCAGTGGATGAAGTGTATGAGGTTGTGAAAAGAAATTTATGACCATTCTTCAGGTCGCTACCGGAATTTCGCTATATGGAGGGGAGAGGATTCTTTTATCTCTTGCTAAACATCTAAAGGAAACTGGCCACCGTGTTATTATCGTAAGCCCTGGAAAGGGCGAATTTGTTGATGTATGTCGTGAACTCGGGCATGAGGTAGTGGTTATCCCCCTGAAAAAGACCTATGACCTTATGGCAGTGCTGCGTATCTCACGCCTTATTAAAAAAGAGAAGATAGATATTGTCCATAGCCACGGCCTCCTTGTAAATATTATAAGCCGGCTTGCTTCATATCTCTCAGGATGTCCAATAGTTAATACCATACATGTTATCCAGCATCTAAGCAGCAATTCCGCAGGAGTTTCCAGGAGGATAAGGAATATGTACTACAGGACCCTGGATAATTTTACTTCCGGGTTCTGCCGGAAGGTTATCACTGTCTCGGATGCAGTAAAGAGAGATCTCTTAAAACAGGGATTAGAAGAAGATAAATTGGTCACCATCCCTAATGGCATAGAAGAAAATCCCTTAGGCGAAGCCATCCCTTTGGGGGTACTTCCGTCCGGGTGTGGAGAGAATGAGAAGATAGTGGGGCTGGTTGGAAGGATAGCCCCACTTAAAGGGCACGATGATTTTATAACAGCAGTAAAGATTTTAATGTCTTCTAATCCAGGGCTAAAATTTCTAATTGTGGGTGAAGATATTGCCCATGGGGGAAGGTATTTAAATAATTTAAAGGAGAGGGTAAAGAAGGAGGGATTGGAGGGACGTGTCATATTTACCGGATTTGTTAAATCTATAAGAAAGGTAATGGCAGATTTTGCCGTCCTTACCCTCCCTGCATGGGAGGAGCCGTTTGGACTGGTAATTTTAGAGGCAATGTCATTGGGGGTGCCGGTTGTTGCCACTAATGCCGGGGGGATCCCCGAGATAATTAAAGACAATGTGAATGGGCTCCTTATCCCACCGCGTTCTCCGGGAAAACTTAGTGAGGCAATCTTGAAGATTCTGAATAATAAAAATCTTGCGACAAGACTTGCTCAAGAGGGCCTCAATACTGTAAAATATTATACAGCCCGGAGGATGGCGAAGAGTATAGAGGATGTCTATCGTAATGTGATATGAAAGTATTAGCTATAACCCGCACTGCTGTTGTAACCAGTCACAGAGAGCGTTTTAAGGCCTTATCTAAATTTGAGGATATAGACCTTACTGTAGTATGTCCTGAATACTGGGTGGAGGGGTATCGCAAGATCCATATGGAGAAAAACCGTGAGGAGACATATAAGCTCATAACCCTTCCGACCTTTTCCTGGCGCCTGCCCTGGGGGACAATGAAGAATGTGACATACAGATACCGGGATCTGGATAAGGTTATAGAAAAGGTCCAACCGGATATATTTGATGTGCTGGAAGAACCTTATAGCATGGTTACAGCTCACACCCTCCGTTTAAAAGAAAGATTATGTCCTGATGCGAAATTTATCTTCTATTCAGCCCAGAATATAAAAAAGAGGTATCCCCTGCCGTTCCGCTCAGCTGAAAAATATGTATTTAATAAATCCGATTTTTCTTTCCCTGTAAGTCTGGGGGTCAAAGATATCCTTTCTCAGAAAAGTTTTTCTAAGGGCATGGAAGTTATTCCATGGGGCGTTGACCCTGAAATCTTTAAGCGCCTGCAGGTAACTGAATTGAAAAAGGGATTAAAACTCAGGAGATTTACAGTCGGATATGCAGGCAGGCTGGTAAAGGAGAAAGGTATTATTGAGTTAATGAGGGCAGTAGCAGGTCTCGAAGATGACACATCATTTCTTATTATCGGCAGCGGTCCTTTAGAGAAAAAGATCAGGAGGCTTAGCCGCAGACTTAATATGAAAGACAGGGTTATTATAAAAGGAGGATGTAAGAGAGAAGAAATGCCTCGGTATCTGAGCGCTATGGACATTCTAATAGTGCCGTCCCGTACAACCAAAAAATGGAAGGAGCAATTCGGACGTATAATTATTGAGGCATGGGGATGTTTTGTGCCTGTGATTGGGTCAAGTTCCGGACATATTCCAGAACTTATCGGGCAGGCAGGTCTTATCTTTGAAGAAGGAGATGTGCTTGAGATGAGACATAAGATAAAGCAGGTAAAGAAAAATATCCGGCTGCGCCTTCAGCTTATTGAGAGGGGAAAGGTGCAAGTCAGGGATAACTATACCTGGGAGAAGGTAGCGGGGAAAATCCACGATGTTTATCAGAAATTATTGCAAACGGAATCTCTAACAGGATGAAAATCGCTCTTATTGATCCACCTGGCACAAGTAGAGGCCTTAATACCGGTCTGGCCTATATAGCAGGGAATGTCCTGGAGAGGAGGGCAGGTGATATTGTAAAGGTCTTTGACTTTAATAACAATAGAAAGCTGGTCAAGGAACGGACAGGGGAGATTGGGGAATATGATGTCATTGCCCTATCCGTTAAGTCATTTACTATAAATACGGGTTTTTCTATACTGGATAGAATACCATTAAAGAAAGATAGTATTGTTATTTTTGGTGGGCCGCACATTTCATTAGAGGGAAAGGATTTTTTTAAAAAACATAACAGGATTAACGCGATACTTAAAGGTGAAGGAGAAAGCGCCTTTATAGAATTTCTGGAATGGTGTGATGGAAAAAGGAACGGCCATGATATCAAAGGCTTAAGCATCTGCCGGGGAGGAGAAGTTGTCTCCGATGGGGCTGTGGTCATTGAAGAAGACCTGGATAACTTACCATTCCCCTGTTACAGCGTGTTTGATTCTATTTCCGGAAGCATCGATAATTATCCTTTACTTACAAGCCGGGGATGCCCCTATCAATGCATCTATTGCAGTGTTGGGCTTATATCCGGAAAAAGATGGCGTAGCAGAAAAATTGAGTCTATTATAAAAGAGATTAAATCAGCCCGGGAAAAATTCGGTTTTAAATATTTTTTTATTATTGATGACAATTTTACCTTAAAAAAAGAACATGCCAAAGAATTCTGCCGGGCCCTTATTGCCGATAAAATTAATTTAAAATGGACCCTTCCCAATGGGATCCGCGCGGATAAAGTAGATGAAGAGCTGATGAGTCTGATGAAGTCTTCAGGATGCGAGGCTGTATCTTTCGGCGTCGAAAGCGCTGATCCTGAAGTTTTTAAGAATATAGGCAAGGGTGAGACTCTAAAAGAGATTGAATCTGCTATAGAGCTCTGCAAGAAATATAATCTAAGGGTAAGCGGGAAATTTATCATAGGACTGCCCGGCTCAAACCGCAGGAGTACCGGGCAATCCCTTCGATGGGCAAAAAAAACAGGATTTTGTGAAGTCAACTGGAACCTCCTCGTCCCTTATCCCGGGACAGGGGCATATGAGTTTATAAATAAAAACGGACGTTTCATCCGTCCATGGGAAGAGGGATTTCATTTTGGCCCCTCCCCCAGGGTGACCTTTGAAATAGATTCCTATCCTGCAAAACAGATGGAAAGAGATATGAGAAGGGCAAATGTATCATCCTCTAACCTCCTCTCTTTTTATGACCCTAACAATAGTTTTCTATTGAATGGCATCCGTATACTACTGCTTATACTGCGTTATGACCCATGGCATGCCGTTTCTCATTTAAGGCACATATTTTTGCGCTGGAAGATGCGGCGCAGGCGATTTGAGTTTGTTTAAAATCTTATATCTCAGTCCTGTATCCTTCATTGGCGGAGCAGAAGAGAGTCTCTGCACATTACTTAAGTTTATTGACAGAAACAAATTTGACCCCCTTGTTGTATTGCCTTCTAAGGGTCCTCTCGAAGAAAGACTTCTAAAAAATAATGTCCGGGTAGAGATAATTCCATGGGGAAAATTTACTAACCTCTTAAGCCGTAAAACTCTCTTTTCCATATTTATTCTCCCTTTAACTTTGCCAGAGATTTTTATTCTGTTTATCCGGTTAAGGCATTTTGTAAAAAAGGAGCGCATAGATCTTATCCACACTAACGGACTTAAATGTCATTTTATCGGGGCAATTCTGGGATTCCTGACAAAGGTTAAGATTGTTTGGCACATCCGTGAGATATATACCTTACCTGTCCGAAGCGCCTTGAGGGTTTTTATGGCTCTGCCTATCGGCAGGGCAGAGGTGATAGCTATATCCCGGGCAGTCCAAAACAGGCTCGGGTTTAGTTCTCCCCATGTGATTTATAACGGGGTTGATACAACCCGCTTTTACCCTTTTAATCCTGATAAAGATCTAAGAGAAGAACTGGGGCTGGCGAGTGGGACAAAAATCATAACCATGCTCGGTATACTCACTCCCTGGAAAGGGCAGGATATCTTTCTCGAAGCTATTGCCATGCTCAAAACCCGCTTTCCGGATTTAGCGGGATTGATTGTTGGGAAAGAACTCTATACTGGAATCGGACACAAAGGTTATCTTGCGTATCTTAAGAGTAAGGTAAAAAAATTAGGGATTGAGAATCAGGTTAGATTTCTTGGTTTTAGAGATGACATCCCGTATATAATCAATTCTTCATTGGCTATAGTCCATGCCTCACTTAAGCCGGAGCCGTTCGGCAGAGTGCTCATAGAGGCTATGGCCTGCGGGAAAGTAGTTTTGGCTGCAAAAGGCGGGGCAGTAGAAGAGATAGTCAGGGACAGAGTAGACGGACTTATTGTAGAAAAAGGTAATCCGGATGCCCTTGCGCAGGCTATAGGCACCCTGATAGAGGATGAGGCTGTAGATAAAGATATGGGGATGGAAGGGAGACAGAGGATAGAAGAATTATTTACCGCAGAGTTGATGACAAAAAATATAGAGAGGTTTTATTTAAAATTTGCGGAATCTCAAAAGTCTTCGACAGGTCGTTAAGCTCTCCATCTTTATACTCAAAAATAAAAATGGGGTATGATTTTTCTTTTAGATCTTCGGAGGTAGGCAGGGTGCGGTAGACCTTAAGGGTAGGGTCGCGATAAACAGTGCGTATTGCATAATTCCATTTTCTGCTGTATGAAAAATTCTGGGGACAAAAGAAGAGGCGGCTATGTGGAGGGAACCCGAGATGCATAGACTGTAATTGCTCAAGGATATCCCGGATTTTTTCATTCCGGCGATAAAGTGTAGTAATACGGACCTGCACAAAAAAGATATGGATAATTATAAAAACGCCCAGGCAGATAGAAAGGATACGTTTCCGGGACGTGTGTTTTAAAAAATCCATCAGCTTTAAAAATAAATAGGCCAGGATAGCTATAAACCCCATTGACGGAATATAGTAGTAGCGAGAGGCTGTGCCCCAGCTAAAGAAGAGAAATGGAAGCAGGGTTATATAGATCCACAGTGTATAAAATTTTATAAAAGCAGGCCCCCGGATTATAGCTATTAGACTTAGCACGGGAAGCAGTATTGAGAATATTTTTACTAAAAAAGGTAGGAGGATATTTAACAGTGGGAAGAAGGCCTTTACAGGGAATTTAGGGATATTTCGAGATGGGAGTATAAAGGTAGTCAGGTAGGTAGAGAGGTTAGAGAATATATGAGGCCCGATCATATCTTTCTTTCCGGAATAGGGGAGAGAAAACATAGCTGATAGATATATGACTAAAATTAAAATAAAAGGGATATACGGCTTTATGAGTTTTTGGTCATTCCACGACTTGATCGGGGAATCTAATTTATTATAATAGAAAAATATGTCATATAAAATAAATAATGCAAAGACCGTTACCGCCCATTCCTTACAGAGAAGGGCGGATATAAAACTTACTAAAGAAAAAAACCAATAAGCAATCTTTCCCTTCTTGCGGTACATAATAAAGTTATAAAGTGAAGACAGGAAAAAAAATGAAGTAATTAAACCGGGCAGTCCGTCTATCCAGATGACTATCTGATTATAAGGAGAAAAAACAGAGAATAAAAACGTAGTCAAAAATGCCAATTTTTTATTCTGGCTGATTCCCTGAATGATATAATAAAGTAATATACAATTTAAGGCATGGATAAATAGAATTACAAGATGATAATAAATCGCATTTAAGTGAAAAAGTTTATAAAAGATGAGAAATGCAATATTTATTAAAGGGGCAAAACTGCCGGGACTAAATCTAAATATAAATGGAAGGTCGAGTCCCTTAAGCGCCCCATAGAGAAATACCCAATCATCCCCGGAGAAATAGATAGGGAGAGAGCGGGCATAGACTGTGATGATAATGAGAGGTGAAAGTATAAGTGAATATTTTTTCATAAATTTCTCGACTCCGCCTTTCATTGTAGCATACTAAAATATGAAGGACAATTTATAATTTACTTTAGTCAAGATTTTATGTATAATTAAGGGATAATGAAGGTAATTGTTACTGGCGGAGCAGGATTTGTCGGAAGCCATGCAGTTGAATATTATGCAAGCAGGGGTAATGATGTATTGGCCTTTGACAATCTCTCGCGGGGAAAACTTCTGGGCCATTCAATAAAAAGCCTCTACTATAACTGGGAATATCTCAAAAAATATAAGAATATTAAGCTTGTTAAAGGTGATATCTGCGATTTTAATAGATTTAAGAGGGCTTGTCAGGGAGCCAATGTAATTATCCATACTGCAGCCCAGACTGCCGTAACCAGCTCTATTGCTAGTCCGAGAATAGATTTTGAAAATAATACCATAGGGACATTCAATATCCTGGAGATAAGCCGTAGCTTAAAACCAAAACCGGTTATTATATTCTGCTCAACCAATAAGGTCTATGGCAGTAATGTAAATAGAATCTCAGTGAGAGAAGGTATAAAGAGGTATAGTTTTACTGGAAAATATCGTAGAGGTATAAATGAAAAGTTTCCCATTGATCTCTGTGAACATACTCCATACGGCTCTTCTAAGCTCAGCGGTGATATTTATATGCAGGACTACGCCAATCTCTATGGATTAAGAATCGGGGTGTTTCGTATGTCGTGTATATATGGCCCCAGACAGTTTGGTCTGGAGGAGCAGGGATGGGTAGCCTGGTTTATCATAGCAGCTATTCTTAAAAAACCGATTACTATCTACGGTGACGGAAAACAAGTGCGGGATATCCTCTATGTCACAGACCTTGTAGAGGCCTATGAATTATTTCGAAAGTCAGGGCTAAAACATGGTGTGTATAATATCGGCGGCGGCTTTAAAAATACCCTTTCTCTGTTGGAGTTATTAGACATACTCGCTAAACATATCGGGAAAAGGCCTGCGTATAGATTTAAGAAATGGAGACCTTCTGATCAGAAGGTCTATATTTCAGATTTGAGCCGGGTCAAAAAGGAACTGAAGTGGCAGCCCAGGACAGATTATCGTGAAGGGATTTTTAGATTAATATCATGGGTCAAGAAAAATAGAAACCTGTTTTGAATACATTAAATTATCTGGGGTTAACAAAACACTTGTTTTTTAAAAATTATCCAGCTCAGGTTATACTTTTCGCTACAGCCATGTGTAATATGAGGTTTATATAAATGTACATTGAAGGATATCTTTTGAGAAATAAATTATGTCTCATGGATAGTGGCCCTTAGGTCAGCCTCAAAAAAGGTCTTGCGTATATATCTTATGATTTTGATATCCAAAGAAAAATCAAAAAAAGTATGATTAAATCTAAATTGAAAATATTTACTGAGAGGTACACTGATAAGACGTGCCAATTTTCTTAAAATAGGATTATCAATGGAATCAGAGAGATAAGGAACTACATTGGCAAGTGAACTTATATAAGTAAGATTACCCAATCTTTTTTGATCCTTTTTGCTAAACCAAGGATTACGGCCTTTAATATCAGCTTCATGAAAATTCCATTGTGTCCATTTTTCAAGACTCTTAGGGGCCTTTAGGCCATGGCTCAAGGCAAGTGGATAAAGCGGGGTCCCGGGAAGAGCAGTATAGATACAGATAGACTCAGTAATAGCCTGGGGATTATCACGCTTTAATTTTTTAATCGCTGATATAGTCATTTTTATATCTTCGAAAGTCTCTGTTGGAAAACCAGCCATAAAAGAAAAGGCAGGTATCAACCCAAATCTTCTGGCCAGAAGATTTGCCTTAAAGGTCTCCTCCACTGTAATTTTTTTCTCCATTAATTTTAATATACGGTTACTTCCTGATTCAGCTCCGAATTTTAAGACATTGGCGCCGCTTTTTTTGAGCAATTCAACAGTTTCGCCTTTCAAAGCTAAAAAATTATCCACCCTTGTTCCGGAAGAATACCAGTGTATATTAAGATTGGCTTTTATCACCCCCTGGCAGATAGCCTTAAGCCTTTTTTCATCTATAAAAAAATTATCATCCCGGATCCAGATAGAGTCCAGATTAAAACGTCTTACATCTCCTACAATCTTCTCCATGGCCTTTTCTACAGACATCGCCCGCCACTTTCTTTTTCTAATGCTGGCACTGCAGCAAAAGCCACAATTATATGGACATCCGCGTGAGGTCTGGCCAATGTCCAACACCCGGCGGCTATTTTCTAAATAAAAATCCCTATGGATATAATTTTCCACATTTATCAGTTCCCATGGAGTATGTAGAAGAGTATTGACATCTAAAAGAGGTCGTGAAGGATTCATGATTATCTTTCCTTGTGATTTAAAGCCGAGACCTTTAATCTTAGATAAATCAT
>DAOWKF010000047.1 GCA_030640045.1 Candidatus Omnitrophota bacterium
CACCTCTTCAGTAAAGTTTGTTTTTATAT
Source organism: Candidatus Omnitrophota bacterium (assembly GCA_030640045.1). Classification (GTDB taxonomy): domain Bacteria; phylum NPL-UPA2; class BS750m-G34; order BS750m-G34; family BS750m-G34; genus BS750m-G34. The sequence goes on from DAOWKF010000047.1 coordinate 30, forward strand.
TATATAATTCTTCTAATTCCCCAGCCAGGTTAATCCTCTTTTTCTTCTTTATGAGTTCGACCATATTATGAAAATCTTTTTCCTCTATTCCGGCAGAGGCCAAATTTTTCTTTAACTTATCTGAAGTCTTGTCCCAATGAAATAGTCGTGGTAAAACCCTATCAATTAATTTGGAGAGAGTGACTATAATGATAATAGCCAATAGGAGAGCACCGCCCAAAATAGTTATGGATTCTAATGAAGGGATAAACATAAATTCCTCCTAAAGGATAAAAGATACGTCGCCGCTCATTACCTTTTTTAAAATGCCGTTCTCAAGCCTTATTACGAGCGCGCCATCGGTGTCTATGTCAGTGGCCTGGCCATATATAATCTCGCCGCCAGAGACTTTAACCTTTATATATTGGCCAAGGGTCTCATTATAGCTTAACCATTTCTCCCTGATAGGAACAACTCCCTCTTTTTTAAAACGGAGATAATAGATATCTATCTCGCGGAGGACTTCGCGAAAGAGAGAAAGGCGGTCTATATCATTCTCCTTTTCTATATTTAATGAAGAGGCGGTTTCCCGCAGATGCAGAGGAAAGTCCTTTTTAGAGAGATTCACATTAATCCCAATGCCTGCTACGAGACACTTTACCTTGTCCATCGTAGCTGTCATATCTATGAGTATGCCGCCTACCTTTTTCCTGGAGACAATAATATCATTGGGCCATTTAAGCTCGACTTTAAGGCCGGTTTCATTTCTAATAGCCTGCGCTATAGCCACGCCTAAAATTAAATTCATCCGGCACAGCTCCGCAGGCTTAAATCCGGGATAAAAGATAATAGATGTCCAGATACCATAGCCTGCAGGAGAAAACCAATTCCTTCCTAATCTGCCTCTGCCGCTGGTCTGTCTCTCAGCAACTACAACTGTCCCCTCTTTAGCGCCTTTCCCGGCGAGGTCAAGGGCAATGTCATTGGTAGAGGAGACCTCATCATAGGCTATAATATCCCTGGCAATAACCCTAGTCTTTAGCCCATGTTTTATTTCCATGGCAATGAGTTTATCCGGGGCCTGGACAAACCGATAGCCTTTATGAGACGCGGCATCAATCCTGTAACCGATGTGCCTGAGATTTTCTATATGTTTCCAGACAGCCACGCGGCTTATATTGAGTCCGCGGCTCAGGTCTTCTCCGGAGACAAGAGAAGTGGTGGTCCTCAGGATATTAACAATTTTTTCTTCGAAATCCACTATATCCTGAGGCTTAGATCCAGCGCGCGTGGAGAATGGGTGAGGCGTCCAAGAGAAATATAATCAACCCCGAGCCCGGCTAATTCAGGGAGGATGGCAAATGAGACATTCCCTGAGACCTCAACCTTACATCTACCTTTTATAATCTTGACTGCCTGAGCTATTTGTTTGAGGTTCATGTTATCGAGCATGACTATATCTACTTTAGCACGGACTGCCTCCCGGAGCTCTTTAAAATTTTTTACTTCAACCTCTATCTTTTTACGGGGATATTTTCTTCTGACACTTCTTACTGCCTCTTTTATCCCGGGACCCAAGGCAATGTGATTGTCCTTAATAAGCACCCTATCGTAGAGCCCGAATCTATGGTTCCTTCCGTGACCAAGCCTCACTGCATATTTATCCAGGGACCTCAATCCAGGCGGGGTCTTTCTCGTATCCAGGACTGTGGTCTTAAAGGCCTTAACCTTGTCGACGCACTTGTTAGTCCCTGTGGCAATCCCTGAGATACGCTGCATAAAATTTAGAGCTACCCTTTCCCCGGCTAATATTGCCCGGGCATTTCCTGTAATAACTGCTATCCTTGTGCCTTTTTTTACTTTTTTGCCTTCTTTAATAAGACCTTTAAATTTTATTTTTCTGTCAAGGAGGCAAAATACCTCTTTTGCAACAGGGAGCCCGCCAATAATACCTTTCTCCTTAGCTATTATCTCTGCCTTTATGATTTTATTGGCGGGAATAACAGCGCAGGTGGTAATATCTCCATGGCCGATATCTTCCCGGAGCGCCTCTTTGATTAACTTATACAAATTTTTTATTTTTAATGGACAGCTCATATCCTCTCCAGTTCTTTCCGATAGAGATTAATTATCGCGTGCGGCTCGCCAATAGCCTCGATTCCACCCCGGGTGAGGAGGGCTAAACGCGTTGATACGCGAGAGATTGTATCCAGGTCATGAGAGACGAATATAATGGTCTTCTCTTGCTTTTTAAATTCATCTATCTTCCGGTAGCACTTTGCCTGAAAACTTTCGTCACCTACAGTTAAAACCTCATCAATGAGCAGTATATCAGGATCTACAGCTGTTGCAATAGAAAATCCCAGACGCATATACATGCCTGTTGAGTAATGCCGCACAGAGACATCTATGAATCGCTCTAACTCGGAAAAATTGATAATCTCATCTAACTTTCCACGCATGTCTTTTCCGGAAAGGCCAAGGATGGAACCATTGAGATATATGTTTTCTCTGCCTGTGAGATCAGGATGAAATCCCACACCTATGGATAACATTGGAGAGACCTTACCACTGACAACAACAGCCCCGCAAGTAGGAACCAAAATCCTGGATATGATTTTGAGAAGCGTAGTCTTACCGGAGCCGTTTTTTCCGATTAGCCCTATAGTCTCACCTTTTTTAACTATAAGATTGATCCCTTTTAATGCCCAGAGATCCTCACGAGGAGATAAGCGGCGATGG
>DAOWKF010000125.1 GCA_030640045.1 Candidatus Omnitrophota bacterium
AAAGGAGCTAAACAGCGCCCTCATCCTCTCTGCCATAGTCTTGGTCTCTTCCTCTTCAAAAACATCAATCTGCCGCTCTAACTCCTTCTTAACCTCCTCTTGACAGACGGCATAATCTATCTCGAGTGATGAAATAGCTTTCTTATAGGCAAGCTTTAACCACAATGACAGCATTGGCTCAATAACTAAATACACACTGCCGCATTTTCTAACTAATCCTGTATTAACCAGCCGCTTGATATGCGTGGTAACGGGAGTGACAGAGAGATGAAGTAATTTTGCTATCTCCCCTGCTTTTTTCTTACCGGAAGATATCGCCATAAGTACGGCGAGATCCACCCACCTGGAAGAACTGCTCAAGAGGCGGTGAAGCAATCTATCTAAATACTGATAGATAAAACTGGACGGACATAAGACCTCTTCACTAATTGCCTGGACTACAATATTTTTAGGGACATGGCCTACTTTATGTTCCTCGACAATGTCCTTGATGCGGCGGGCTAAAAGCTCCATATAAAAAGGATGCCCTCCTGTAATTGTTATAAGAAATTTCTTATGGACCGGTTTTATATTCACCCACTTGAGACGCCTATTTAGAAATTCATGGCTCGCCTTATAATCGAAAGGTTTGACCATTACCTGTTCAAAATTTCCAAAAAGGAGCGATAGGTCATGGGAAAGAATCTCCTTACCCAACCGCACTTCGGAAGAAGTAATAATATACATCACGTCTTTTTGAGACATAATCTTTTCACCAAGCAGAAGATACGGGCTTTTAATGTTACCGGACATAATGGATTGAAATTCATCCAGGATAAGAAGAATTGGTTTCTGAAACTCTTTTCCTAATTCAGGCAATAAATCAAATAAGGCGCTGAATGCCTGGCTCGCCCTTTTATACCCCAGGAGTTTTTCAACCTTGAGAATGTGTTCTATTACTCCGGGGCATATGTTTTTGGCTTTATCTTTAAGAAAAGAAAGATCTTCTGATACACCAATTTCCTTGAAAGATTTTTTATCTTTTTTGAGCGCGTAATAGAGCACCGCCCTCATGTAACGAAAGGCAAAATTGGATAACGGCTCCTCTATCGAAGATATGTAAAGAAGGAGGACATCTTCCTCTTCTTCCATCCGGAAAATAAATTGAGAGATAATAGATGTCTTGCCTATCATCTCCGGCCCTAACAAGGCAATATTCTGCCGATAGCCTTTTTTAAAGGCCTTGACGCGCTTGGTGAGTAAACTCAGAATCTCTTCCCGGTCGATAAATTCAGTTTTATAGCTAGGAGCTGTCAGCATATCTTTCGATTATACATTCCATTTCTCTCTATCGTCAACTCTTTTCTTTTTTTCACCTTGGCAAATACGCCAGAGGATTCAGTGCCTTTGCCCCTTTCCTGATCTCAAAATAAACGCAGGGTTGTTCAGTCCGCCCTGTGCTGCCGGCTATGGCTATTTGCTGCCCTTTTTCAATCTCTTCACCTCGTGAGGAAATATTACGCTCGTTATGGGCATAGATAGTGTAATAGCCGTTGAGATGGTCTATGATGACAATATTCCCATACCCTCGGAGTATTCCGGCTGAGGCAATCACACCTTTTTCAGCGGCCTTGACAGGACTGAACTTCCGGCAGGCGATCTCTATCCCATGCCTGAGCGAACGGACATTCCCTCTTACCGGCCACATAAAAGAAGAACCTTTAACCCTTTTATATCTCTTGGATGTATACACCCGCTTCCCTTCACTTTTTACGGATTTTTTTGCTCCGGGGATAAACAGGTATCTATCCGCATAGATAAGGGAAGGTCCTTTGAGCCGGTTAAATTTCATAAGGTCCAGGATATCTACTCCATATATCCTGGCAATACCCCAGAGGGTCTGGCCGGACTTAATCCTATGAAAAATCCCCGGCGGCGAATATACTTCGCAAGAAGACTGCGCTGAAACTTGCGGGGTAACGAAAAGAAAAAAAAATAAAAAAATTATTAAAATAGGGACAGACACCATTTTTGGAGCGGGCAAGGGGAATCGGACCCCTATATCAACCTTGGGAAGGTCGCATTCTACCACTGAACTATGCCCGCCCACCTGAAAATTCTCTAAGATAATCCTTTAATGCCTCCTGCCAATGAGGCAAATTTAAATTAACACGGCTCGTTCCGAGAGCGCTGAATACAGGTCTATGGGCGACTTCGGAAAAATCTTTATGTCTTACCGGTATGACCTCTACTTCTTCATGGCCGCTATATGCTAAAATCGCCTTAGCCAATTCATAACGCGAGGCATGTCCGCTATTGGCTATATGATATAACCCCGGCGAAGAATCTTGAATAAATTGAACTATACCGCGTGCCAGGTCCCGGGTATAGGTCGGCGTCCCTACATGGTCTTCTACTATCTTTAATGGAGACTGGGTCTTTGCCCAGGACAAAACCCTGGTGACAAAATTGTGTCTCCCCTGTCCGAATAACCAGGAACTTCGAATAATATAATAGGATTTAAGGCTTTGCCTTACCTTTTCTTCACCTGCTAATTTAGAAGCCCCATAGACATTTATTGGATTTGGCTTATCATCTTCAGTATATGGTTCTTTCTTTTTTCCGTCAAAGACAAAATCAGTGCTGATATAGACTAAATTAGCCCCGTTTTTCATACACGCCATTGATATATTTTCCGTGCCGCCTTCATTAATTAGAAAGGCCTTTTTTGGTTCTCTTTCGCATCCGTCCACATCTGTCCATGCGGCAGCATGAATAACTAAAGAAGGTTTTAAAGAAGAAAAAACCTCCAGGACTTTTTTTTTATCCGTAATATCAAGGTCCGAATGTGAGAGCCCTGTAAAATCTTCCCCTTTTTCCTGCAATTGCCCGGTAAGCGCCTGACCAAGCATCCCATTGCTGCCGGTGATAAGAATTTTTCTTTTTATTTCCAATAATGCTCTCTATATTTACGATAAAATTCTATTGTCTCCTTCAGCCCCTCTTCAAAATTAACTTCAGGCTTCCACCCCAGTGCCCTCAGTTTAGACACATTAACTTTATAATCACCGACCTCTATATTTTTATAGCCCTTTGGCCAGGGAACAGTCTTAATTTTTCCGCCGCCTGTTAGTTTGATAACCTCCTCT
>DAOWKF010000135.1 GCA_030640045.1 Candidatus Omnitrophota bacterium
ATAAAGACCGGGTGGGATGAGTTTGTAGGAAAAGAGGTAGCAAGACACACAGCGCCTGCCTTTTTAAAAAAGGGGACACTTTTTGTCAATGTTGATAGTTCTGCGTGGGCATATGAGCTTTCGACACATCTGAAAGATATTGTCTTGAAAAATATAAACGAAGGGATAGGGGAAGATGTGGTTACGGATATACATTTCAAAGTAGGAGATTTCGTGAGGTAGAAACAATGGCCAAGGCTAACAAAAATAAGTATGATGCAACTACAATACAGGTCTTAGAAGGTATTGCTGCTGTTCGCAAAAGACCTGCAATGTATATCGGAAGCGTCGCAACTGCCGGGCTTCATCACCTGGTGTACGAAGTCGTTGATAATTCGATCGACGAAAAGATGGCTGGTTTTTGCGAGAATATTGCAGTTACCATCCATGCTGATAACTCCGTTACTGTTTCTGATGACGGCCGCGGCATACCAGTGGGTATGCACAAGACGCAGAAGAAACCTGCAGTAGAGGTAGTAATGACTACGCTGCACGCCGGAGGGAAATTTGACCACCGCTCGTATAAAGTATCCGGCGGGCTTCACGGAGTAGGTGTTAGTGTGGTGAACGCCTTAAGTCACTGGCTGGAGGTAGAGGTTAGGCGTGACAGCAAGGTCTATCGCCAGAGATACGAAAAGGGGCAGGTCAAGAGCAAGCTCACTGTAGTCGGAAAGAGTAAAAAAACAGGTACGGCAGTTTCTTTTAAACCTGATAAGGAAATATTCGGAGAAAAGCTCAGTTTTTCCTTTGACACGCTTTCAAATAGACTCAGGGAGCTCGCCTTTTTAAACAAGGGTATAAAGATCGTCCTTAAAGACGAGAGAATAGAGAAAGAGGTAGAGTTTAAATTCGCCGGCGGTGTCGTATCATTCGTCCAATATCTAAATAAGAACAAACACCCCTTACATAAAAAGGTTATATATCTCCAGAAAGAGAAAGACCATATCCAGGTTGAAGTGGCAATGCAATATAACGAGGGGTATGGGCAAAACATATTCAGCTACGCAAACAATATCAGCACCACAGAAGGAGGCACGCACCTTACGGGGTTCAAAACAGCCCTGACCCGCGCCTTAAATCAATACGGCAAGAATCGTAAGGTAAAGGGTATAGAAAAAGGTCTTTCCGGAGATGACGCCAGAGAAGGATTGACCAGTGTTATAAGTGTAAGACTTCCCAATCCTCAATTTGAAGGCCAGACCAAGACAAAGCTTGGAAACTCCGAGGTTGAAGGGCTTGTGGCATCGCTTGTCAATGAGGCATTAAGCACGTTTTTAGAGGAGAATCCGACACTCGCCAATAAGATTGTTGATAAGGCACTTCTTGCAAGCCGCGCAAGAGAGGCTGCAAGGAAGGCGCGGGAACTCACCAGAAGAAAAGGCGCTCTTGACAGCGGTAGCCTCCCGGGGAAACTCTCGGACTGTTCAGAGACAGACCCGGCACTTTGCGAGCTTTACCTTGTGGAAGGCGATAGCGCCGGCGGTTCGGCACGTCAGGGCAGGGATAGAAGGTTTCAGGCCATACTTCCGCTTAAGGGAAAAATTTTAAATGTTGAAAAGGCGCGGCTTGACAAGGCCCTTGCAAACGAAGAAATCAGGACCATAATCACTGCCCTTGGCTGTGGCGTTGGTGAAGAATTTGATATTAGCAAATTAAGGTATAATAAACTTGTGCTTATGTGTGATGCAGATATCGATGGATCGCATATCAGGACACTTTTGTTGACAATGCTCTACAGACAGATGCGTAAACTTATTGAGGATGGACATGTATACATTGCGCAGCCGCCGCTTTATAAGATAAAGAGGGGTAAGAGGGAGGAGTATGTGCAGACAGAAGACCATATGAATGAGATATTACTTGATCTGGGCTCAGAAGGCATAACCCTAACAGATACAAAAAATAACAAAAAATATACAGATAAACAGTTGAAGCCCATATTGGACTTTTTGGTGGAGCTTGAGAGATTAGCAAATGCCTTGAAGAGAAGGGGTATAAATTTCAGCGAATATATATTAAAGGTGGATGCTAAAACCAAAAGATTGCCAATCTTCAGGGTAAAAATGAATGGTAATGAATTTTTCCTTTATAATGACAATGAATTAGCAAAACTGACAAGGGCGCAGGACAAAAAGGGCAAGACCGCTAAAGCTAAGAAAGCGGAAACCGACAATGCGGGAAATGGCAATATGGAAGACAAAATAGATGTGTTAGAGATATATGAGGCGGAAGAAATAGGAGAAATAATTAAGAAATTAGGAAAGATAGGGTTAGATATAACTTATTATGATGTTCCCTCTTCTCCCAAAACAAAGAAGAAGGTTGAAAAAGCCCTATTGCTCCTTCAGGTCGAAAAAGAATCCATACCGATTAATAGTTTAAAAAATTTTCTTCGATATATATTGAATCAAGGCAAAAAAGGCATGTCTATACAGAGATACAAGGGCCTTGGAGAGATGAACCCTGGGCAGCTCTGGGAGACAACAATGGATCCTGAGAAACGCACTATCTTACAGGTAAAACTGGAAGATGATGTAGCAGCCGATGAGATGTTCACAATATTAATGGGCGACGCAGTTCAACCGCGCAGAGAATTTATCCAGGAGCACGCGCATGAAGTGAGGAACTTAGATGTTTGATGCATTATAAAGAGGCAAAAGATGTACGATCGCAATAGCAAGGTTATTCCGGTTTATATAGAGAATGAGATGAAGGATTCCTATATAAGCTACTCTATGAGCGTAATCGTAGGCAGGGCCCTGCCTGATGTGAGAGACGGCCTTAAGCCTGTGCACCGCAGGATACTGTATTCGATGAGCGAGCTTAACCTCCAACACAACAAGCCATACAAAAAAAGCGCTCGTATCGTAGGAGATTGTCTTGGTAAATATCACCCGCACGGTGATATGGCGGTCTATGACGCCCTGGTAAGAATGGCACAGGATTTTTCAATGCGATACCCGCTAATCGATGGTCAAGGAAATTACGGCAGTGTCGACGGGGATCCAGCTGCAAGTATGAGATATACCGAAGCGCGCCTTGATCGGATTTCCGAAGAGATGCTTGCTGACATTGATAAAAACACCGTAGATTTTATACCAAACTTTGACGAAAGCCTTACAGAGCCGAGCCTTCTGCCGGCGGTATTGCCGAACCTGTTGTTAAACGGCTCAAGCGGGATAGCCGTAGGCATGGCGACAAACATCCCGCCTCATAACCTGGATGAAGTAGCAGAGGCTATTAATACGGTTATTGCCGACCCTGATATTGACATAAAGGGGTTGATCAAGATTATAAAAGGACCGGATTTTCCTACAGGCGGAGTAATCCGCGGCAGAGACGGAATAAAACAGGCATATCAGACAGGAAGAGGGATTTTGAAGGTCTATGCAAAGGCAAATGTAGAAACCGGCATAAAAGGCGGGAAAGAGAGAATCATAATTTCAGAGATTCCTTATCAGGTAAATAAGTCAAATTTGATAGAGTCAATAGCAGGACTTGTGCATGAAAAGAAAATAGAAGGTATATCCGACATAAGAGATGAATCCGATAAAGACGGGATGCGGATAGTTGTTGACTTAAAGCGCGATGCCAACAGCCAGGTAGTCTTAAACCTGCTTTACAAACATACTCAGATGCAGACCAGCTTCGGTATAATAATGCTTGCCCTTGTTGATAACCGGCCGCGGGTCTTAAATCTTCGCCAGATTATAGACCTCTACATCAAGCATAGAAAAGAGATTGTAACCCGCCGCACTAAATTTGAGTTAAAGAAGGCGCAGGATAGGGCGCACATCTTAGAGGGTCTAAAGATCGCAATAAGCAATCTGGACAAAATCATCGCTCTCATAAAGAAGTCAAAGAGTCCGCAAGAGGCCAAAAAAGCACTTATGGACAAATTCAAATTGAGTGACAGGCAATCCCAGGCAATTTTAGAAATGCAGCTCCAGAGGCTCACTGCCCTTGAGAGAGATAAGATAGCGAAAGAATATCTGGAGCTGATTAAAAAAATAGAATATCTTATTTCAGTATTGGAAAACCCAAAAAAGATCTTGCAGATTATAAAAGAAGAACTTTTAGAGATCAAGAAAAAATATGCCGACGAACGCAGGACAGAGATACTGGCCGCGGCGCAGGAATTCGACATAGAAGACCTGATTGCCGACGAAGATGTCGTCATAACCATAAGCCACAGTGGATATATCAAGAGGCTGCCGGTGAGCACCTATCGCAAGCAGCACCGCGGCGGCAGAGGGGTAACGGGCGTGGAGACGAAAGAGGAGGATTTTATTGAGCACCTCTTCATTGCCTCTACCCACCAATATATTCTTTTTTTTACAAATAAAGGCCGCCTCTACTGGCTGAAGGTGCATGAGATCCCGCAGGGGGGAAGGCTGTCCAAGGGCAGACCGATTGTCAACTTACTTAAGGTATCTTCTGATGAGAAGATATCTTCTGTTATTCCTGTAAAGGAGTTTACGCCAAAAGATTCTCTGGTTATGGCTACAGAACAGGGAATGGTTAAGAAGACAAAGCTCTCTCTATATAGTCACCCTCGAGTAGGAGGGATCATAGGGCTTGGTCTTATTCCCAATGATAATCTTATAGGTGTTGTGAAGGCAGACGGGGAGAGAGAGATAATCCTGGCTACAGAACAGGGGAAGGCGATTCGTTTTTCAGAAAAAGATGTGCGCCATACAGGCAGGGCCTCACGCGGGGTGAGGGGGATCAGGCTTTCCGAGAAGGACAAGGTCGTTGGTATGGAGATAGTGGACGAGAAGGCAAGTATTTTAGTTGTAACTCAAAATGGCTATGGCAAGAGGACCGAGTTCAGTGAATATCGGAAACAAAGCAGAGGCGGTAAGGGGATTATCAATGTTAAGACAAGCGAAAGGAACGGTCTTGTAGTAGGAGTGCTTACAGTGGTGGATAAGGATGAGATAATACTTATGACAAAGCAAGGGATTATCATTCGCACATCTGTTGCCGCCATAAATAAAGTCGGACGCAATACCCAGGGAGTCCGCCTCATTC
>DAOWKF010000109.1 GCA_030640045.1 Candidatus Omnitrophota bacterium
ATGATGTTTATAAATTATCCGAATAATCCGACATCTGCCTGCGCAGAGGTTTCATTTTTTGAGGATGTTGTAGAGTTTGCGAAGGAGCACGATATTATTGTCTGTCATGATGCTGCATATTCAGAGATAAGCTATGACGGGTATAAGCCCCCGAGTTTTCTTAAGGCCCCCGGAGCTAAAGATGTGGGAATAGAATTTCATTCCCTTTCCAAGACATACAATATGACCGGATGGCGGATAGGTTTTGCAGTAGGCAATCGTGATATTATCCAGGGGTTGGGCCTTATAAAGACAAATCTTGACTCGGGGATATTCAGGGCAGTGCAGTTTGCCGGTGTAGTGGCGCTCACAGGCCCTCAGGAAAATATTGCCCGTATGCAGAAGATCTACCAGGGCCGGCGGGATGCGCTGGTAGATGGACTGAACAGTATTGGCTGGAATGTTCAGAAACCAAAGGCCACTTTTTATGTCTGGGCGCCTGTCCCATCAGGCTATACATCTAAGGAACTTGCCGGGACACTTTTAGAGAAGGCAGGTATACTTGCAACCCCGGGCGCGGGGTTTGGCGAGAACGGAGAAGGTTTTATCCGTTTCAGCCTCACTGTAGATGACAAAAAGCTTGAGGAAGCAGTCCGACGCATAAAAAATATCAGGATGTAGTCTATCTTTCTCTCGGTTCAAACCTCGGTCAGAGAAAGCAATATATCAATAAAGCTATAGCCCTCCTTAATAAAAATCCCAATTTTAAAACAGAGCGCCTTTCTTCATATTATGAAACTGAGCCGGCGGGATTTAAAAACCAGCCCGGATTTATTAATCTATGCCTTAAGGCTAAGACCGGCCTTTCTTCTGACGAATTACTCAAGTTTGTAAAAGAAATAGAGAGAAAACTCGGTCGTAAAAAAAGGAGGCGTTTCGGTCCCCGGGAGATTGACATTGACATATTATTTTACGGGAAAAAAACAATAAAGCGAAGGGATTTAATTATCCCGCATCCCCGCCTAAAAAATCGTGTCTTTGTCTTACAGCCGCTTGTTGAAATCAGTCCCGATCTCCGTCATCCCATATCCGGGCTAACTATGAGAGAGTTATTAAGGCGTTTAAAAAAATAAGCCAAGCCAAGGGCCGATTTGGCTTGCCATTATTTCTAAAAAAGGGTATTATTAGCTTGTGAAAAGAGATGACCTGGTAGCGCTTATTATGGCGGGCGGGCGCGGAGAGAGGCTCTGGCCGCATAGCACGAGCTCTACGCCAAAACATCTCCTTAGATTTGGCGGTAAAAAGATAATGCTGGAAGAGACTATTGAGAGAGTCAGGGCCCTTGTCTCTTTAAAGAAGATATTTATTATAACTAATAAGGAAAGTGCCGGGCCTATTAAAAGGATTTATCCCGGGTTCCCATCCTCAAATATTATTATCGAGCCGTATCGCCGTAATACTGCGGCTTGTATTGGGCTGGCCGCGATTTTTATTAAAAAAAGATTTCCCGGTGCAATTCTGTCTGTATTTCCTTCAGATCATGTCATTCGAAAAAAAAGGCAGTTTTTAGATGCAATTAGATTCGGGGCATCTTGGGCCAGAGAAGAAAATGTCCTGGTTACTCTGGGAATTAAACCTGAGGTGCCGGAGACAGGTCTGGGGTATATTGAGCTCGGCAAAAAGGTGGGAGAGAGGAAAGCTATCTCTATCTATACGGTAAAGAGATTTGTAGAAAAACCGGATTTAAAAAAAGCAAAAAAGTTTCTCTCAAAAGGCACACACCTCTGGAATGCCGGGATGTTTATATTTAAGATAGAGGATATCCTTAAATGTTTTAAGCTCTTTATGCCGGATTTATACAGGGGACTTCTAAAGATAGAGGCGCGCCTGAGCAGTAATAATAGAGATGCGGTAATAAAAGGCGTTTATAAAAAGCTAAAGAATATCTCCATTGACTACGGCATAATGGAGAAGGCCAAAAATCGAATGGTTGTAAAGGCAGATTTTTTCTGGAATGATCTTGGTTCCTGGATATCCCTTGAGGAGCTCTATTCTACCGACACAAAAGGCAATATCTCTCTCGGAGATACACTCTCTCTCGAGACCGCTGATTCAATACTTGTGAGCGATAAAGGCCTGCTCGTGACTCTCGGGCTTAAAGATATAGCTGTAGTTTCTACTAAAAAAGTGACGGTTGTATTCCCCAAAGACAGGGCTCAGGAAGTTAAAAAGATTGTCGAGGCCATCCGTAAAAAAAGATCCCTCAAAAAATATCTTTAATTCCTTTCTCCCTTAATGCTCTGAAATCCAGCAATCTAATCTAAAGTAAGCTCGCGTTCGATAGTGGCCTTTAATTTTGTCCCGGCGTTTCCCTTAAGCCTCTTAATTATTGCGTCCATAGAAGAGGAGCTAATTGATCTTCCTTTAAGGCTAACAATGATGTCACCTTTTAAAACCCCTGCTTTAACAGCTGGGCCATCCGGCATAATGTTTGTAATCTTGATACCTTTATCCATCTTCTCGATAGATATCCCGAGGCCGACATATTTTTTTGTCCCGCGCCATAATATCTCTTCTCTGCTAAGGACTACCGGTTTTCTGACAGTCATCTTAATTTTCTTAGATGTCAATAACAACTTGTATACCTTTTTTATGGAGAGTCTTGCTGCCTTAGTGTTTTGAACAGTAGTTAGAATATCTCCGGGCTTGATCTCTCCCTTAGTTAAGGGACAGTTGTCGTATACATCCGCTATAATATAATTATTTTTTTCTTTCCTGACAGCAATTCCCCGCTTGTCCTTAAGAGAGCTTTGCATTTTTTCCAATTCCCTGGCCATTCGCTCCTTTTTTTCTTTTTGTCGACGGACCTTTTCCTTTTTCTCAGCTACGGATTTTTCCCACGCATATACGGCTCTTTCTTTAATGTCCAGTGCTTCTACGTTATCGGGATTTATCTCCATGGCTTCTCCGCACGTCTTTATAGCCCGCTTAAATTTTCTGTCCGTAAGATATTTTTTAGCCTCGCGGATAAGCGGCCTGTCTCCGGTCTCATGGATAATCTTATCAATGTTTTCACGATTAATAAACATCTCTCCGTAAGGCACACGGTAGATAACGAGGTTCACTCTGTCCTCTACCAGAATCCCGCTTATAGTAGAGCCATCCTTCAGGCATATATAATCCGCCCGAATATCCTTTGCAAGGAAAAATAGAGTTAATATAACTAAAAGTAGTCCTGCAACTAATATTTTAGAACTATTCATTGTTTAATCCTGATCTGAGACAGGGCATCTCTTGTCCCCTTTAAAGAGGCACCTAATTTTTCTGACCTTATTTCTTCATTTAATTTTTCCATAGTTTCTACATTTTTTTTAATAGAATCCAGGTTCCGGCTGATGAAGTCAACCATTTTATTGAGATTTGCCGCTATTGATTTTAATTCGTCGTGTTTTCTAAGATAGATTCTTTTTGTAAGGTCTCCATTTGCCATTGTACTCAAGTCGCGTTCAATATGATAAGCTGGACCCGCTACGCGGTGAGAGATAAGGAATGTTGCTATTATTGCTATCAATATAATAACCGCGAGCCGCGCCCCAAAGGCATTGTTGAGATTTGTATAGATTTCATTTAATAGTCCGGACGGGTAGACTTCCTCTAAATTAGGTCCGAGGATGTCCGTGCTCAACTGATAGACAGAGAAGGCTATGGCCAGAGTAAGAAAAATGACTAACAGTATATTTACCCGAAGAAATCTTTGCTGTATACCGGTTTTTAAAAAATAATGCAGCCGCATAGGCCTTTTAGCTTGGTTCATTTGTCTTCCCTCCTTGCATAAATACTTTACCATATTAACTGTAATGTGTAAACTTTTTTAAGAAATTTTTCATATCCTGTGGGAGGTCTGCGTAAAAGGAGATGCGTTTTCCCGTCCCTGGATGATTGAATTCTATATACTGGGCATGCAGGGCACAGCGCCTGAATTTTAAACGGAAGTCTTTCCCGAAGGCAAATTTGCGCTCTCCAACTAAAGGGTGGCCTAAGATTTTCATATGTATCCTTATCTGGTTGGTCCTGCCGGTAACAGGCTGTAGCTCAACGATACTGAATCCCTCTTTCATCTTTTTAATGACCCTGTAATAGGTCAGGGACTCTTTGCCTTCTATCCTTTTATTGATCTGCCCTTTGTGCTTTTTAAGAAAACCCTGCGCAAAACCAATATAGCGCTTTTTTACCTTTCTTTGTCTGAATGCATCTGCCATTTTATCCCGGATATCTCTCTTCTTGGCATAGATAATAAGACCCGATGTGTCCCTGTCCAGACGGTGGCAGGGATATGCCCTTGCCCGGAACCCAGCGTGGTTAAGGATACTGGTCAGTGTATGTCTTTCATTTTTAGGCGTAGGCACAACGAGTAGATTTGGGGGTTTGTTGACCACCATGATGAACTCATCTTCAAATACTATTTTTATATCCATACTATTTTAATTTTAACAGCAAGTATATCCAGTGTCAATATTATGGGAAATAAAAAAAATATGGTTTGCGAAAAAGAATTTTGATGATAAAATATATTATTATGAAAAAATCGTTTTTTCTTATAAGTATATCCTTTTTATCTTTAGTTTTATTAGTTGGATGGATTAGAAAGAAAGACAATACCTTCGAGTTATGGCAGGCATTGGATAAAAAAGGAGATACGGCATTTCAGAATCATGAGATAGAAAAGGCGTGTAGCTACTGGCGAATTGCGAATAAAAAGAATAAAAATAGTGTCCAGATATATAATAAACTCGGGATATCATATCTACTTTTAAAAGACAATGAAAAGGCAATTGATATTTTAGAAAAGGGCTTAAGAATAGACAACAATAATCTTGGTCTCAATTATAACTTAGGCCTGGCCTATTATCATTCAGGAGACAATGAAAAGGCATTGGGGCAATTAGAAGAGGTATTAGAGCTCAATAGTTCCTACCCTGAAGCAAATTACTTAAGAGGATTATGTCTTGAAAATATTGGCAGGATGAAAGAGGCTAAGGCCGCCTATATAGAAGAACTTAATAGTAATCCCGGTTCCCGAAGGGCCTGGAAGAAGGTGAAGAGAGAATTGTGATAAGAGTATTATTTCTAACTACCTTGCTGGTCCTGCAACTGGGAGTGATCTCTTCTGCCCGGACAGAAACAAGCGCCACGTCCCTGAAAGATACAATAGACTTCCTTTCAGGTCTTGGTTCAAGAATCCCGGGTTATGAAGGTAATATTAAAGCGGGAGATTATATTTATGAAGCCTTTAATCAATCAGGCCTGGAGGATGTAAAGAAAGAAGAATTTTTTGTAACCGTCCCTATCGATAAGGGCGCAAGTTTGGAAGGACCCCGGGGAGAAAAGATAGAATTATATTCCCTCTGGCCCAATATGGTAAGGACTTCAACACTCCCTCCGGAAGGTATTAGCGGGAAACTAACCTATGCGGGAGAAGGTGAATATAAGGACTATAATGGCTGTGATTTTGAAAAGGCAATAGTGGTACTGGAGTTTAACTCCGGCGCGAACTGGCTTAAGGCAGCTTCCCTGGGCGCAAAGGCAGTTATTTTTATTGAGCCGGTAGAGACAATGAGGAAAGAGTGCGAGAAAAAGTTTGTAGAGGTGCCTATTAATGTCCCACGTTTTATGCTGCCTCGCGGGGAAATCAAACTTTTAGAAAGAATGCAGGGAAGGGAAGTTACCTTAAAAGCCAGGATGGATTGGGAAAAGGTAAAGACCCAGAATATATATGGATTTATCCCTGGAAAAGATGAAGAACTCTCCAAAGAATTAATAGTTCTTTCAGCTTATTATGATTCTATTTCAGTTGTCCCGGGAAAAGCCCCTGGAGCCGAGTCTTCATGCGGTATAGCTGCACTTATAGAGCTCGCAAAAGATTTAAGAGAAAATCCCCCTGATAGGTCAGTTTTAATTCTGGCAACCTCCGGCCATTTTATGGGGCTTCGCGGAATAGATGCCTTTATCCAGGGGCACTGTAGAAAAATTTCTCCATTTAAGGAGATGATAAAAGACCCGATAGATATAAACCTGTTTATTGGTCTTGACCTCTCCAGCCACAATGATGAAATAGGGGTATCTCATCAGGGTAATTTTTTTAGTATTAATGAATTCTATTACCAGAGGCTATTTAGTCCTTTCGGGAAAAAATTTGAAGAATATGCGCAGAACGAAGATGCCTTTATAAACGGCATAAGCCCCAAAAAAGGCATTAACTGGTCTTCTTATATCCCTGATAATATCGCCTTAGACAGTGAATTGGCAATGAAGGCAGGGATCCCTGCGCTTAGCCTGATTACAGTAAATGATATCCGCAGCGCTGTAGATACCCCTGTAGATGAAGCCCGGCATGTTAATTTATCTAATCTTAAGCTCCAGGTCCAATTTCTAAAGCCTCTTATCCATAAGGCCTTAAATGATCCTGACCTTTTTCCTGAATCTAAAATGGAGCTAAAAGATGGACTGACGACCTTAGAAGGCAGGATTGTTACATTTAATCCGAAAAAAAGTTTTGTGCCGGATGACCCGGTTGAAGGTGCAGTAGCATTTATTCGTAATCCTACAAGTTCGTTTATGGGAGTCCGAGGTTCATTTTATGAACTGACTGATGAGGATGGCAGTTTTGTAATTTCTCGTTTTACAGGAAGAAGTGTGGAGATGGAGGCCTACGGGATTGATCTCGGAGATGGAGATATAATCCTGGCCCCGGATCGCGGGGTAAATGGCGACCAGGCCTATCCTATGGAATTTAGTATTGACTGGAAGATAAAGAAGCACCTGATTGTCCTCTTTCCATGTGTCACTACGGATATTTATGACATGATAGACCCGCGGTATTTAACAACACTTTCTAAGGTCAATGTCTTTGATTCTACGAATTCTGCGCCCTTTGCGTATGGATACAGTGTGATCGAGTCTACTGAGCGGAGTTCAGATGTCTCGCCATATGGCGTTATCTTCTCAGAGCCTGGCAAGAGGCTGAAGATAGGAATGGCTTCAGGTATCATGGGCCTCCGTATGCTTATGTTGAATTCTCCCGGGATAAAGTCAAAGGATATGGCCGAGGGTGAAGGCTATGAAGTCGATAAATATCGCAGATTAACTCAGGGTTCATTCTATGCTGCTCATGATATGCTTAACCTGAATGAATTCAGGGTCAAGGAGTTAGCCAGATATGGCGTTATCAATAATCGTTTAGATGATTTACACAACAAAGCTTTAGGCTCACTTGAAAAAGCGGAAAAAGCCAGGGACGAATCCGGCGGAGTCATTAAGATGGTAAGCGATAAAGAGATTACGAATGCCTATAAGATTTTGGCGTCGAAGGAAGGAGTTTTTACCGAGCCAGCTTCAGCCGCCTCC
>DAOWKF010000008.1 GCA_030640045.1 Candidatus Omnitrophota bacterium
ATAAATTTGATTTGGATGGAGATTCGCTGGCGCATTGTCTTAAAGAAGTTACAATTAAGAAAGATTTTTTTCCTGATTACATAAATACCCACGGGACTGCTACCATTCTCGGTGATTTGTATGAAACTATTCAAATTAAAAAGGCCTTTGGAAAAGATGCCTATAAGATTCCTATAGGCTCTACCAAGTCCATGACAGGACATCTCTTAGGGGTGTCAGGGATTTTAGAATTTGTTTTGACGCTTTTGTGTCTAAAAGACGGTTTTATTCCGGCTACCTTTGGCCTTAGACAAAAGGACCCAAAATGCGATTTAAATTATGTTAAGGATAATATCCGGGGTGATTTTCATAAATTTTTAGTTACTTCTTATGGCTTTGGTGGGGCAATTGCATGTATTATGGGGGAGGTATAACCAAATTGTTTCGAGACGAAATCGAATCTCTAAAACAAAAAAATCTTTTCCGTGAACCAAAGATTATCTCTTCTTTGCACGGCCCTGAAATCGAGATAGATGGGAAAAGATACATCAATTTTTCTTCCAATAATTATTTAGGCCTGGCTGATAACCCCCTACTTAAAAAAGCCGCTCGTGAGGCGATAGAAAAATATGGGGTTGGTGCAGGCGCCTCGCGGCTTATGAGCGGCACGCTAACGATACACAGGGATTTAGAAAAAAAAATAGCGCAATTTAAAAGAGAAGAGGATGCAATGATATTTTCAAGTGGTTTCATGGCCAATCTCGGGGTAATTCCCGCGTTAGCGGGGAGCGGGGATGCTGTCATAGTTGACCGCTTAAATCACGCTTCTATAATTGACGGGGCAAGGCTCTCTCATGCGAAGATTTTTGTCTATCCTCATTGCGACATACAGGCGCTGGAGAAGATTTTGAAAAGGGTAAGCGCTTTTCGAAGGCGTCTTGTAATTACAGATACGCTTTTCAGTATGGATGGAGATAAAGCGCCGCTTCCGGAGATACTGGGACTCTGCCGGAGATATAAAAGTTTATTAATGGTGGATGAGGCGCATGCAACAGGTGTTTTTGGAAAACAGGGCAGCGGGCTTGTAGAAGAGTATGGGCTTTCAGGGAAGATTGATATCGTCATGGGAACAATGAGTAAGGCCCTTGGCGGGCTGGGAGGATATGTTACCGGGAAAAAGACAATAATAGAATATTTCCGGCAGAAGGCGAGGACATTTATATATACTACAAGTCTGCCCCCTTTCCTTGCGGCTTCGTCTATCAGGGCTATTGAGTATATTGAAAATAATGGTAGAGAGAGAAAAGAACTCTGGAAAAAGATTAAGTATGTTAGGGATGGGTTTCTGAATATGGGGTATGATCTTCTTGCGTCATGCAGCCAGATCATCCCTGTTGTAATAGGTAGGTTAGATAAGACTATGGATGTCCACAGGTATCTCTTTAAGCAGGGACTGTTTATCCTTGTCATTCGCCATCCTACTGTGCCTAAAGGTTCTGCGCGATTTAGAATTACCATTATGGCCACACACACAGAAGAACATCTCCATAAACTCCTCACTAGTTTTAAGTCATTGCGAGGAACGAAGTGAGAGCGCAGCGAAGCGGAGCCTCCCCGAAGGGGGCGAAGCAATCTATGGCAATCTGGCACCCATTTACTCAGATGAGAGAGTATGAGCCCCTTGTAATTGAAGAAGGGAAAGGTGCCTGGCTTAAAGATATTCAAGGCCGCTGGTATCTTGACGGTGTCTCTTCCCTCTGGGTGAATGTGCACGGACATCGTAATCCATATATTGATAAAGCGATAAAAGGCCAGCTCAAAAAGATAGCCCATACAACACTGCTTGGTCTTGGTAATATCCCGGCAATAGAGCTTGCAGAGAATCTTATTGCCATTTCTCCAAAGGGGTTAAAAAAGGTATTCTATTCGGACAGCGGTTCTGAGGCCTGTGAGATTGCTTTAAAGATTGCATTTCAATACTGGCAGCAATGTAAAAAACCACAGAAAAGGAAACAAAAATTCATCCATCTGGATTTATCCTATCATGGCGACACATTTGGCGCCGTAAGTGTCGGAGGGATAGAACTTTTTCACAATATCTATAGCCCCTTTCTCTTTAAAACAATATCTACCCCACCCCCTTATTGCTACCGCTGCCCTTTTAATAAAACCGGGAAGATCTGCGGGAAAGAGTGTCTTTCAAAACTTGAGAAGATAATCAAAAAAAACCATAAGGAGGTAGCAGGCCTTATTATGGAGCCGCTTATCCAGGGAGCCGGTGGAATGATTATACATCCGCCGGGATATCTAAAAGAGGTCCGAAGGCTTACACGCAGGTATAATATCCTTCTTATAGTTGATGAAGTAGCTACAGGTTTTGGACGCACCGGCACGATGTTTGCATGTGAGAGAGAGGGGGTGTCTCCTGATATCATGGCTGTAGCAAAGGGACTCAGCTCCGGATACCTGCCTTTAGCTGCTACTTTAACCACTGATAAAATTTATAAGGCCTTTTTAGGAACTTATGACGAGAAAAAGACATTTTTTCACGGCCATACCTATACAGGGAACCCTTTAGCGTGCAGCGCTGCCCTGGCCAATCTTTCCATATTTAAAAAGCAAAAGACATTAGAAAAACTCAAGACTAAAATAAGCTGGCTTAAGAAATTGGTTTCTCCTTTTGCCTCGCTCGAGCATGTAGGCGAGGTCCGGCAGTGTGGTTTTATGGTAGGGATAGAACTTGTTAAAGATAAAGAGACTAAAGAAGAGTATCCATGGCAGGAAAAAATAGGTATTAAGGTATGTCTCAAGGCAAGAGAAAAAGATATCATTATACGGCCCCTTGGAAATGTAATTGTAATTATGCCGCCACTCTCTATAAAGAAGTGGGAACTTGAAAAACTTATTTGCGGTGTTTATGAATCAATCAAAGAGAAATAGGGACAGGCACCAATTTTTGTCATCCGGAATTTTCATTACTGCTACTGATACCGGTGTAGGCAAAACTTATGTCGTTTGCCAACTTGCTTTGACTCTACGCAAGGCCGGGATAAACGTCGGAGTAATGAAACCCGTAGCTACCGGATCCCGCTCAGATGCCCGGTTACTCTCTAATGCCCAGGGGGGCACTGACCCAATAGAACTTATTAATCCCATTTACCTTAAAAAACCCTTAGCCCCTTATGCAGCCTCTCAGCTTTTACGTAAAGAAATCTATCTCGACAAAATCTGGAAGGCCCATAAAATTTTAAAAAAACAACATGATTTTTTAATTATAGAAGGGATAGGCGGGTTAATGGTTCCGATAAAGAAGGATTTTTTTGTTAGAGAACTCTGCCTCAAATTCGGTTATCCTTTGTTAATTGTCACCAGGCCGGGCCTCGGGACAATTAACCACACACTGCTTACTTTTTCTGAAGCAAAAAGATCAGGGCTTAAGACCCTTGGCATAGTATTCAATTACTATAAGCCTTTCCGAAAAGGGCTTGCGGAAAAGACCAATCCGGAAGTTATAAAAGATATCACCGGGGTTCCTATTGTTGGTTCTATTTTTTATAAAGGGAGATTGCCTGATATAATGATAGATAGTATCTTAAAGCATGTCAGGCATGAAAAAAATAGCAGATAAGGCAGAATAAAATTTATTTCTTTTTATCAGGCTTTTTGCCGCTTTCCTGGGCAGGCTTATTGCCCTTTTCAGCCCCTTTTGCAGCTTCTCCGGAAGCTGCACCTTCAGCGCCTTGAGCTTCAGCGGCAGCAGCTTCTTCAGGTGTTGGAGCAGCCTTTTCTTTCTTTATCTTTAGCCGGGTAGTCTTTACCTTAGCTAACCCAAAGATAGAATCACCCTCTTTCCATTTTTCTTCTGTTTGTAATTTGAGGATGCGTTCGAATCTTTTGAGCACGCTCCGATGCTCTGTCCCTGCCCCTTTTATTTTAAGACTTGGATGTTGTGACATGACCATAAAATAACACAGATTGATCTTTTTGTCAAATTTTTCTTTACACAAAATATATTTGTGGTAAAATATAAATAGATAAAAAAGGTTTCCCTGTCTTGCTCGTGCGGGATTGAATAATTTTGAGCCCAACACTATCTGAACGGGAGCCTGGACTTCGGGGGTAGCGCCGTATCTGCTTATGTGGAATGGCAAAGCCTTCGAGAGGGCACCCACTTGTAATACAAGGTTCAGAGATTACCAATTCCCACGGCAAAGACGGGGATTTTTTCTATGGATAGAGATAAAAAAAGAATCCGAAAAGAGATCCTGAAAAAAAGGGGCGCACTTACAGAGAGAGCGGTTAGGGGGAAAAGCCTCCTTATTAAAGAAAAACTTTTTGGGCTGAGAGAATTTAAAGATGCGAAAATAATTATGTTTTATGTAAGTTTTAGAAATGAGGTAAGGACAGAAGAGATGATAGAAGGGGCAATGGCTTCGGGAAAAAAGATTGCTCTTCCGGTTACGACACCAAAAAAAAATATAAGGCCTTATCTTGTCTTTAACCTTAAGCAAGACCTTGCACCTGGCCCCTTTGGAATTCCTGAGCCTGTTCCGCCTACGCAGTGGGACGGGGCTGATGATAGGGAAGTTGATATTAAAAATATAGATATGATTGTAGTGCCCGGGGTAGCCTTTGACAGGGAGGGAGGACGTATTGGATTCGGCCAGGGATTCTATGACCGTTTTTTGCGTGGTGCAGGGCCATTTTGTGTTGGATTGGCTTTTGAGCTCCAGGTATTAGAGACCCTTCCTTTAGAGAAATATGATGAAACCCTTGATGCTATCATAACAGAAAGGCAAATCTATGCCGCAGAGTAGTGTTGTAAAGAAACTTATCATGGCTAATGTCATCGTATTTTTTCTTCAACTAATAAGCAGGGGCAGTCTTAGCCATATATTTGGCCTTGTCCCGACATATTTTATAGGCAGGTTCTGGATCTGGCAGGCTGTAACATACATGTTTCTTCATGGGGGTCTCTTTCATCTCCTCTTTAATATGTTTGCCCTGTGGATGTTTGGCTCGGATATAGAGAGAAAATGGGGGGAGAAGGAATTTCTTAAATATTATTTTTTGACCGGGGTTGGCGCAGGGATCCTGACATATTTATCTTCTACTCATTCTACTATCCCGACAGTTGGGGCCTCCGGAGCCATTTTTGGTCTCCTTGTTGCGTATGGTCTGATGTTCCCAAACCGCATAATTTTAGTATCTTTTATTTTCCCGATGAAGGCGAAACATTTTGTGCTTTTATTCGGGTTTATGGAATTTATGTATTGTCTAAACGGTTCCCAGGA
>DAOWKF010000094.1 GCA_030640045.1 Candidatus Omnitrophota bacterium
AAAAAATATATGGGTCGAAGAACTCACGTGTAAAGATTATAGATTTTTCTTCGGATATGCTAAGTTTGCTTAAAGAGGCGCGCCTTGTCATAAGCCGCGCAGGCGCTACTATTTTAAGCGAGCTGTGCCTTTGCGGCACGCCTGCTATCCTCATACCCTTTGCAGCAAGCAGCGATAATCATCAGTATCATAATGCCCTTTGGTTTAGAGAGCGCGGCGCTGCCCTTATGATAGAAGAGATAGATTTTACTAAGGATTTTTTTTATCGTTCACTCAGGGACCTCCTGAATTTGCATCCACAGCTTAAGAAAATGTCTTCGGCTTTGCTTGGCCTCGCTCAACCCGATGCTGTGAAAAAGGCAGTGGAAAGGATTTTAGAATGTTACGCCCAGGCCTAAAAATTCATTTCATCGGCATAGGCGGTGTAGGCATGAGCGGCCTGGCAAAGGTCCTTTTGGAAAAAGGAATGGTTGTAAGCGGCTCCGATATAAATCTAAATAACTATACTGACAGCCTGCGTTCCCGGGGAGCGAAGATCTTTAAGGGGCATAGGGCTTCCCATATCAGGGATGCGGATATTGTTGTCTATTCCTCAAGTATCAGCAGTTGTAATATAGAGCTTATAGAGGCGAGGAGATTAAAAAAACCTGTTCTAAGCCGTCTCACCCTTTTTCAGGAGTTTACTAAAGCCTACAGAAGTATTATGGTAACAGGGACTCATGGTAAGACCACTACAACGAGCTTAATCGCCTATATTCTTTTAAATCTTGGCCTTGACCCTACAGTGCTCCTGGGCGGAGACCTTAATCCTTTTGGGAATGCCCGTCTCGGAAAAAGCGAATACCTTGCAGCTGAGCTCGATGAGAGCGACGGGGAATTTGTAAAGGTGAAACCAACGCTAGCCATTATCACAAACATTGAAAATGACCACCTTGACCACTTTGAGAATTTTTCCGGCCTTACTTCTGCATTTGAAAAATTTATCAGGAATCTCGCTTCTCAGAGATTGATATTTTGCAGGGATGACGAGGTATTACAGGGGCTTCAGTCCCGAATAGGGGGGAAGAAATTTCCCACTTATGGTTTTAATCCGGGGTGTGATTACCGGGCAGATGTGGTTTCTGTTGGGCGGGAATCCCGTTTTAATTTTTTCTACAAAGATAAACTTTTAGGTGAGGTTCATCTCCCCATTCCCGGCAGGCACAACATACTAAATGCTGCTGCTGCAATCAGCGCAGCGTTAACCCTGGGACTCGAATTTAATAAGGTCAGGAAAGTTTTGTCTCATTTCCAGGGGGTCGCCAGGCGTTTTGAATTAAAGGGAGAAGAGAAGGGGATAAAGGTTATTGAAGATTACGGGCACCATCCAACTGAGATAAAGGCTGTTCTTTCGTCCGCCTGCTTGTGCCGCCCCCGCAGGATTTTAGTTATTTTCCAGCCGCACCGCTATACGAGGACGCGTCTTTTAATGGATGAGTTTACCTGCGCTTTTTCCGATGCGGATATCCTCGCGATAACAGATATCTATAGTGCTGGTGAAAAAAATATTTCCCGTGTCAGCAGTAAAGATATTGTCAGGTGTATAAAAAAGAAGGGGCACAAGAACGTCTCTTATTTTAAAACCCCGGAAGAGGCAGCGGCTTTTGCAGCAGGGGAGGCAAAAGAAGGCGATATGATTCTTATCCTTGGAGCAGGAGATGTCAACAGAATATCAAAAAAAATTTTGGGGAATCTTAAACGAGCCTCTCGCACGGCATACTACGTTTAAGATCGGCGGGCCGGCCAGAGTATTTGTTGTGCCGTTAGATGCGGGAGATCTGAAAAGGATATTATCTTTCTCGCGAAAGGATTCCATACCATATTATATCCTCGGGAATGGCTCAAATCTCCTGATAAGTGATAGAGGTGTAGATGGGATAGTGATTAAACTGGATGGCCTGTTCAAGCATTTTGATTTTAGAAAAAATTTATTTATAGCCGGCGGAGGGATAGAACTGGCGGTATTAAGGAGAGAGGCATATAAAAAAGGACTCTCCGGTCTGGAATTTACAGTTGGTATTCCGGGGACCCTTGGCGGGGCCATAAAGATGAATGCCGGAGCAGATTCTTTTGATAATATAGGAAATTTAATTAAGCGTGTAGAGATTATGGACAAGCGCGGCATGGTTAAATGGCTTTCTCATAAAGAAGTAGATTTTGGCTATCGGTGTACATCTATTGAAAAAGGTTCTATTATACTTAAGGCAGAACTTAAACTTAAATCTGCGTCTTCTGTTTCTATCAAAAAAAGAACAGATTCAATATGGAGAAAGAGGAAGAGGTCCCAGCCTATTAGGGAAAAAAGTGCCGGCTCCATTTTCAAAAATCCCAGATGTCATTGCGAGGGACAAAGTCCCGAAGCAATCTCTGCAGGTATCCTTATTGAAAAGGCTGGCCTCAAAGGCAAATCTTGCGGTAAGGCATATATATCTCCTATTCATGCTAATTTTATTGTAAATCGTGGCGGCGCCAAAGCCAGTGATGTCACAAAACTTATAAAGGTCGCACAAAGAGAAGTATTTAATCAATTCGGCATAAAACTTGAATTAGAAATAGAGATATGGTAACATTACTACAATGCTCGATATTTTAAACAAAAAGAAAATTCTCGTAGTCATGGGAGGGCCTTCGGATGAGAAAGTGATCTCTCTAAAGAGTGGTAAGACTGTCCTGGATGCCCTAAAGCGCAGCCAGCTTCAAGCCGAAGGATTAGAGATATCCGGAGATAATCCCTCAGCAGATTTTAGACAAAAATTGGAAGAGATAATGCCCGATGTATGTTTCCTTGCTCTCCATGGCCAATTTGGCGAAGACGGAGAACCACAGGAGATACTGTCTTCTTTTGGCATCCCATATACCGGCTCCGGACCCGAGGCCAGTTTAAAGGCCTTTAATAAGGTATCTGCCAAAGAGATATTTATAAAGGATAAAATCCCTACCCCTGTCCATTTCAGCCTGAAGAAAGGGGATGCGTTCTCCAGGCGAAGCCATCCTGTGGGTAATGGGTTAGCATATCCTTTAGTAGTTAAACCATCCTGCCAGGGCTCTACTATAGGAGTGAAGGTGGTGGGGAAAGAAGAGGAGCTGCCACTCGCTTTAGAGGGGGCATTTAAGTACGGGGATATGATTTTAGCAGAAAGATTTATAAATGGGAGGGAGTTGACAGTCGGGATCCTTGGTGATAAGGCGCTGCCGATTGTGGAGATTCGCCCCCACGCCAAAACTTTGGGGGGGCAATCCATTTTTGATTATAATGCTAAATACGATGACCCGGATACAGAATATATTGTGCCGGCAGAAATCCCGAAGGATATTAAAACTGAGATAAAAAGATTAGGCCTTTTAGCTCACACGTCTCTCGGGTTAAAAGATTTTTCTCGTATAGACCTTATCCTTGGCGGGGATGGAGCGCCGTATATACTTGAGGCAAATACTATTCCCGGTCTATCAGAACGGAGTCTTTTTCCCATGGCATGCCAGGCTAGTGGTATAAGTTTTGAAGAAATGTGTTGTATTCTATTGGAGAAATCATTATGCGCAAAAAAATAATTAAATTAATCGGTGTCTTAGTAATCCTTGGAGCCGTAGTATTTTTCGCAAAGGTTCAGTTGACTCGTTTTATGTCCACATCCCCGTATTTTAATTTAAGGGAAATCAATATAAGCGGAGAGGGGTATGTAACAAGAGAAAAGATTTTAGTCCTCTCCCATTTTTTTCCGGGAGACAATATATTTGAACTGGATATCGCGGAAGGCAGCAGAAAGATAGAGGCCCATCCGCTTATAAAGCGAGCCTGTATCACGAGGAAACTCCCGGATGTTATTGACATAAAAGTCAAAGAAAGAAATCAGGTAGCCTATATATCGTTCGCCTTTAAGAAAAAATATGGACTTGATGATGAGGGGGTGATTCTACCGCTTTTAGATGAAAAGCTCAAGTTTCCTACTGTGACAGGCCTTCGTTTTGCTAAAATTGTTGTCGGAGAGCGTCTTAAGATGGCCGGAGTCCAGTCTGCAATTAATATAGTGGAAGCTATTAAGGAATCAAAAATGGATGACTACATAGAGGTTGCGGAAATCAATGTGGTTAAGCCTGCGCATCCGGTGCTTTATACTAAAGCGCGGGTGGAGATAAGATTGGGGAATTTTCCTCTTCGCAGCCAGTTTGATTCCCTGAAGCTGATTCTGGTAGACCTCAGGGAAAAAGGCTCTTGCGCAGAGTATATTGATCTTAGATTCGGAGAAAAGATAGTAGTCAAGGAGAAAAAAAGACTGTGATCCAGGGCGGTGCCACCCACCTTTTTTTGTATTAGTCTTTCTTTGATGGCCTTTCCACTTGTAAATTTTATTAAAAAAATTTATAAAATATATTGACAAAAAAAATAGGCGTGGTAAGATGACAGTGTAAGTAGTAAAGTGATTTAAAATATTTTTTTGTTCTTATTGTTC
>DAOWKF010000111.1 GCA_030640045.1 Candidatus Omnitrophota bacterium
AGCAGGTCTTGCCAAGAGTTTTGGCAGCGGCGCTATGACAAACTCTATAAATGAGATTACCAATGCTCAATGTATCCTGGCCATAGGCACTAATACTACAAATGCCCATCCTGTAATTGGACTTAAGATAAAACAGGCAGTGCGAAATGACGCAAAGCTCATTGTAGCCAATCCTAAAGAAATCGATCTGTGTCGTTTCGCTGATATTTTTCTTCAGCATCTGCCTGGTACAGACGTGGCCCTCCTTATGGGTATGATGCGTGTTATCGTCGATGAAGGCCTTTTTGATGAGGCCTTTATAAAAAGTCGTTGTGAGAATTTTGAAGTCTTTAAGGGATCACTTAAAAAATTTAATCCGGATTTTGTAGAAAAGACTACATCTGTGCCATGGGAGAAGATAGTAGAGGCAGCCAGGTGTTATGCTGTTAATAAACCTGCAAGTATCCTCTACGCAATGGGTATTACACAGCATATTACAGGCACTGATAACGTGCTGGCGACGAGTAATTTAGCGTTACTTACAGGAAATGTCGGGAAACCATCAACAGGTGTTAATCCTTTGAGGGGACAGAATAATGTCCAGGGCGCATGTGATGTGGGGGCACTTCCCGATGTATATCCCGGTTATCAAAAGGTAAATGATCCGGAGGTAAGAAAGAAATTTGAATCGGCATGGGGATGCAAGTTGTCTAATTCTCCCGGGCTTACACACGTTGAGTTATTTAATGCCATATATGAGAAAAAGATTAAAGCCCTCTATCTGGTTGGTGAAAATCCTGTTTTAAGTGAGGCAAATTCTAAGCATGTTGAGGATGCTATTAAGAGATTGGAATTTTTTGTAGCCCAGGATATATTTCTTTCAGAAACTGCGAGATTAGCTGATGTGGTTTTACCTGCCGCCAGTTTCGCAGAGAAAGACGGGACATTCACGAACACCGAGCGCAGGGTTCAGCGGGTGCGTAAGGCAATTGTGCCTCCAGGTGATGCAAAACCTGATTGGTGGATAACATGCCGGATTGCCAAAAAGATGGAGGGTAAGGGGTTTGATTTTTTTCATCCCTCTGAAATTATGGATGAGATTGCCTCTCTCACCTCAAGCTATAAGGGTATATCCTACGACCGTTTAGAGAAAGAAGGTTTGCAATGGCCCTGTCCTGCGCTGGAACATCCCGGGACACCATTCCTTCATGTTGAGAAATTCGCTACAAAAAACGGCAAGGGTAAATTTATGCCTCTGGAGCATAAACCGCCTGCTGAGGTGCCGGACGATAAGTATCCTATAATTCTTACTACTGACCGCAGTCTCTTTCATTTCCATACAGCCACTATGACACGGAGGGTAGAAGGGCTTGATATATTAGATGGGCAGGAGTTATTAAATATTAATCCGGCAGATGCAGCTACATTTGGGATTAGTGATGGAGAGATGACCATGGTTTCTTCCCGCCGGGGAAAGATTAAGGTTAAGGCAAAGGTAACAGATATCTGTCCGCCAGGAGTAGTGTCTATGACATTCCATTTTGCTGAGACACCTACAAATGTCCTTACTAATTCTGCGCTTGACCCTGTTTCCAAAATTCCTGAGACCAAGGTCTGCGCAGTGCGAATAGAAAAAGGAAAGGATTAAATATGGCAGCAACAATTAAATTTTGCGGCGGCGTAGGAAGGGTTACCGGCTCTATGCATTTACTGACCGCTAATGGAGCTAAGGTTCTCATAGATGTTGGGCTTTTTCAAGGCCGCAGGGATGATTACTATAAAATAAATTCTGAATTTCCTATCAATCCTCCGGATTTAGATTGTTGTATTATCTCTCATGCCCACATTGACCATTGCGGAAACTTTCCGACTTTAGTAACAAAGGGTTTTAAAAACAATGCTTATCTCACGCCTTCTACAAGAGATCTGTGCCGGTATATGTTACCGGATAGCGGCCACATCCAGGAAGAGGATATAAAATATGTAAATAAGATAAATAGAAGACGCGGCAGACCTCCGAGAAATCCGCTTTATACTAAACAGGATGCTCTAAACGCGTTGCAATATCTTAAATCACTTAATTATCACAAAAAACTGAAAGTGGCACCAAATGTAGACCTTACGTTTTTTGACGCAGGGCATATACTTGGTTCCTCTATCCCGACAATTGATATCCCTACAAAAAAAGGAATGATGAGAATTGTCTATGCTGTGGACCTTGGCAGACCTAATTTGCCTTATCTAAGAGATCCGGAGATACCTGAAGATGTGAATTATCTTATAATCGAGAGCACCTATGGAGGCAGATCTCATTCCGGCATAGAGACAACAGAAGAAAAACTTTTAAAGGTGGTAAATAAAACCATCGACCGCGGCGGAAAAATCATTATACCGTCGTTTGCCTTAGAAAGGGCCCAGGAGATTTTATATTTTCTTGCCCGGTTACTGCGGCAAAAACGAATGAGAAGCATCCCTATATATCTTGACAGCCCTTTAGCTGTAAAGGTCACGAATGTATTTAAAGACAATTGGGAATACTTTGATAAAGAAACTCAGGAACTGTTTAGAAAAGGCCAGAGCCCCTTAAGCCATAAAAATATAACGTATATAACAGATGTCGGGCAGTCTAAAGGATTGCATGACCAGACAGGACCGATGATCATTATCTCAGCCTCAGGCACATGTGAAAACGGAAGGATCCTCCACCACCTTAAGAACAATATAGAGAACCCTTATAATACCATTATCGTTGTGGGGTATATGCCTGAACATACTCTTGGAAGAAAGATTGTTGAAAGGCATCCTATGGTAAATATTTTTGGGCGTCCTTATGAATTAAAGGCAGAGGTTGTGGTTATGGATTCTTTCAGCGCGCATGCGGATAAAGATGATATTGTCCGGTATGTCAAGGCGTGCGGAAAGCGCTTGAAGAAAGTATTTCTTGTCCATGGGGAACCTGAGCAATCTGAAAAGCTAAGACAAAAATTAGCCTCTTTAAATGTCAGGGTCTCCGTCCCTAAAAGAAATGAGATAGTTCATCTATTTTAAAAGGGTTCTTTATGGATGGAACTAAATTTATCCCTGTGGCAATTGACCACAAAGCAAATGGTATTTGGGTTTATCGAATCTACATGATTAACAAAAAGAATTTCTCCCTCTGGAAAACGGGAAAGTATTATGTTACGTTTAAACACAGCATAAATTAAAGCAAGTTGATCCCTTTCGCTGTATTCAGAAAGTTGATTAAGCACATCCTGGTTTAATACATTATATTTTGAGTCGTGAACTCGCCCGATGAAACCGTTTTCAAATACAGTGCCTTTTATAGGTATATTTAACTCCTGAAATAACATTTTTTGCTTTTGAAGTTTTTCAAAATCAAGAAACCTGTGATTTAATATAGCATTAAACTCATCTTGCCATCCTTTTCGAATTACATGGGTGGTAACAAAAAAATCATGTTGCCGGGTGATATCAAAAATATTAAGTAACTTATTCGCATTATTAGTGATGATAAAATTGCTATCTATATATATACTACATTGTATATTTTTAAATAAAAAAGGTATTGCCCATTTAATAAATCTATTTTGGTAAATATCTGCGACTGGCCATTTAGGAATTTTATTTATTTGGACAATTTTAAGCCATTTCGGACAGACTCCTATTGCCATGTCTTCCGAGGTAACTATAATAACAAGTATTTCACCTCTATTCGCAAGTTGTAAGACTGCTTTTGATTCCGTTAATCCAACAACACATTCATCAAAGTGTTTCTGTCCAAATGGAGCTGCAATTAATGCTTTTTTCGCTTTATATTTATCTAAAGCATATTTTTTTCTAATCTGTGTAATGGTCTGTTTAATTTGGCGTGTTACTTTATAAGAATTTACTGATTTTTTTAATAAATTAAAATAATTCATTTTCTCTTTGAATCTTTTCATAGAAGTAGAATTGGCGGAGAGAGGAGGATTCGAACCTCCGGACGCCTTAAAGACGTCAACGGTTTTCGAGACCGCCCCATTCAACCACTCTGGCATCTCTCCGTAATTTTGTTTTATAACTTTTGACCTGTTAGAAGAAAGAGGGCCTGGAGATATTTTTTTCTGGTCTTTTGGATTATTTCAGGAGGTAACTCGGGGGCAGGAGGGGTTTTATCCCAGTCAAGGGTTTCCAGATAATCCCGCACAAATTGTTTGTCAAAACTGGGCTGCGGACCACCAGGAGAATATTCATCTTCAGGCCAGAAGCGGGATGAGTCCGGGGTTAAGACCTCATCAATCAAGATTATGTTATTATTGAATATCCCGAATTCAAATTTTGTATCTGCGATAATAATTCCTTTTCCTTCGGCATAAACCCTCGCCTTCTTGTAAATGGAAAGGCTTATTTCTTTAAGTCTCGCGGTGATGTCTTTCCCGATTGCATTAGATACATCTTCTTCTGTCACATTAATGTCATGCCCTTCTTCTTCTTTTGTGGCCGGGCTGAATATGGATTGTGGCAGTTTTTCGGATTCTTTAAGCCCTGCCGGGAGTTTTGTCCCTCCTACAATTCCGGTTTTTTTATAGTCCTTCCATCCTGACCCGGAGAGATAACCCCTTACCACACATTCTATTGGGACAGGTTTTGTCTTTTTGACAACCATTGAGCGGCCATGAAGGATTTCTTTATACGGTTGAAGAATTTCCGGAAACTGATTGACATTAGTTGTAATAACATGGTGAGGGGTAATGTCTTTTATAAAATCAAACCAGAAGTTGGAGACCTGAGTCAACACGCACCCCTTGTCCGGAATGCCGTTGGGCAGCACCACATCAAAACAGGATATCCTGTCACTTGAGATAATTAAAAGGCTGTCTCCAAGGTCATAGACATCACGCACCTTGCCGCGCTTGAAGAGTTTTATATTTTTAAGGTCAGTTTTAAGGATAATTTTTTCGTTCATATATTTTACTATACTTCAAGATTGTAAAGTTTACAATCTTTTTTTTCTTTTTCTTTTTGAAAAAAAGATAGGCTGTGATAGAATAATCCTGTTCAGGAGGCTTAATTATGATAAATAGATATACCCTGCCGGAGATGGCTGCCCTGTGGAGCGAAGAGAAAAAGCTCTCAACCTGGCTTGAGGTTGAAATCCTTGCATGTGAGGCCTGGGCAGAACTTGGAAAGATTCCTAAAAAGTCTTTAGCTAAAATAAAGGGTAAGGCCAGTTTTAAGCTAAAACGCATGGCTGAGATTGAGGATGTAGTTCAGCATGATATTATTGCATTTCTTTCATCCATTAGCGAAGGACTGGGCAAAGAATCCCGGTTTATCCATATGGGGATGACATCTTCAGATGTCCTGGATACAGCCCTGGGAGTTATGATGAGAGATGCATCTGAAATAATAATTTCTTCACTTGGAAAATTAATTTCTGCTCTCCGCCAAAAGGCCATGACCTATAAAAAGTTAGTTATGATGGGCAGAAGCCATGGCGTCCATGCAGAACCTATTACCCTGGGGCTTAAATTTGCCCTTATGTTAGAGGAATTTAAGCGGGATTTGGCACGGCTTGAAAGGGCAAAAGAGATAATAGCTTTTGGAAAGATATCCGGGGCAGTAGGGACCTATGCAAATGTGCCGCCGCAGATAGAAAAATACGTCTGTAAGAAGCTGGGGCTTAAACCTGCACCTATCTCCACCCAGATTGTCCAGCGGGACCGGCATGCTGAGTATTTATCTGTTCTGGCAATTATAGCCAGCTCCCTGGATAAATATAGTCTTGAGATAAGAGGTCTTCAGCGCACAGAGATTTTAGAATTAGAGGAGCCGTTTGGTAAGGGACAGAAGGGTTCTTCTGCTATGCCGCACAAGAGGAATCCTATAACCTGTGAGAGGATATGCGGTCTGGCAAGGGTAATCAGGACAAATGCCTTAGCAGCATTCGAGAACATAGCGCTCTGGCATGAGAGGGATATCTCACATTCTTCAGTAGAGAGGATTATTATTCCTGATTCTACTACACTGCTTCATTATATGCTGGAGAAATTTATATATGTGATACAAAATATCAATGTCTATCCGGAAAATATGGCAAGGAATATTGATATGGGTAAAAATAGATTTTTCTCTCAGAGGGTTTTACTTGCGCTTGTAGAAAAAGGGCTCACCAGGGAAGATGCTTATAAATTAGTGCAGACCCAGGCAATGAAGAGCTGGCAAAAGGGATTAGATTTTAAGAAATTGGTGAAGAACGACAAAAATATAAGACGCTATCTTAAAGAAAAAGATATTAAAAAATGTTTTGATTTAAAGGCCAGTCTCTCTAATGTAGAGACTATTTTTAAGCGCTTAGGGATATAGAAGGAAAAGGGGTCACACCTATTTATAGTAGGGGGAAGAGAAGTGAAAATTAAAAGAGCACTTATAAGTGTCAGCGACAAAGAAGGTATTGTAGATTTTGTTAAGGGTTTAACCAGGCTGGGGATAGAGATAATTTCTACCGGCGGGACAGCCAAAATTCTTGCTGAAAAAGGAATTAAAGTAATATCTATTAGCGATGTTACAGGTTTCCCTGAGATACTTGATGGCAGGGTTAAGACACTTCATCCTAAAGTCCATGGAGGACTGCTGGCTCGCCGGGATATACCGGCGCATATGGATGCTGTTAAAGAACTGGGGATAGGACTGATTGATATGGTCGTGGTCAATCTATACCCATTTGAGAAGGTGACTAAGGATCCGAAGGTATCTTTAGCAGAGGCTATTGAAAATATTGATATTGGTGGACCAAGTATGCTTAGATCCGCGGCTAAAAATTTTACAGATGTTGTGGTTATAATTGACCCGAAATATTATGAGATGATTCTTCAGGAATTAAAAGAACATAATGGTAAGATAAGCCTTGAGATGCGGCAGAGATTGGCAGTAGAGGTGTTTAGAAATACTTTTCGGTATGACGGGATTATTGCAAGGTTCTTAAGCCAGAAGATGCTGGGAGAAGAGGGCGGTAAGAAGGAAGGCATGCCGGAGATCCTTAAGTTTACTTTTGAAAAGATTCAAGAGATGCGTTACGGAGAAAATCCCCATCAGAAGGCATCTTTCTATAGACAATTAGGAAACAGTTATCCAGGCATTCCCCAGGCAAAGAAACTCCACGGTAAGGAACTTTCTTATAACAATATACTTGACCTGGACAGTGTCTTAGAGTCTGTTAGAGAATTTAAAGAGCCGGCAGCTGTGGTAATGAAACACAATTCACCGTGCGGTGCCTCTGTAAGTACAAATATCTACCGCGCATATATCCTGGCGCGTAAGACTGACCCGGTTTCAGCATTCGGAGGGATAGTTGGACTTAATCGGCAAGTAGATAAAAAAACAGCTAAGGAGATTTCCAGGACATTTATTGAGGCTGTTGTAGCACCTTCCTATTCTAAAGCAGCGCTTAAGATTTTGACAAAGAAAAAAGGCATACGGCTTATGGATCTGCCTGCTTTTAATAAAAAGAGGGATGGTTTTTATATCCGCGGAGTTGGCGGCGGAATACTTTATCAGGAGATAGATCTTATAAGTCATGACGAGAAGAAAATAAAGGTAGTATCAAAACGTAAACCTACTAAGAAGGAAATGGAGGCGCTTTTATTTGCGTGGAAGGTAGCAAAGAATGTAAAATCAAATGCCATTGTTATAGCAAAGCCAGGAAGGACTATCGGTATCGGCGCAGGGCAGATGTCACGTATTGATGCATGTAAGATAGCCCTCATGAAGGCGAGCGAGAAGGTTAAAGGAGCAGTTTTAGCATCTGATGCATTTACGCCGTTTTCGGATGTAGTGAAATGGGCAAGCCGCTATGGTATTAAAGCCATGATCCAGCCAGGAGGTTCGGTCAGGGATGAAGAGGTTATTAAAGAAGCTGACAAACAGAAGATGGCGCTGGTGTTTACCGGGATGAGGCATTTCAGGCATTAATGAAGATATTAGTTATAGGCGGCGGCGGAAGAGAGCACACCCTCGTCTGGAAAATAGCTCAAAGTAAACGGGTAAAATCTCTCTATGCATTGCCGGGGAACGCGGGAATGGCAAAGATTGCTAACTGTGTAGATATAAATCCGTCCAATCTTTCGAAGGTTGTTGATTTTGCCGGGAAAGAGGGAATAGATTTGACTGTAGTAGGTCCCGAGGCGCCTCTTGCAGAAGGGATAGTGGATAGGTTTAAAGAGAAAAAGCTCAATATCTTTGGGCCTTCGAGAGAGGCGGCCAGGCTTGAAGAAAGTAAGGTGTTTGCCAAAAAAATTATGCAGGAGCACCACATCCCTACGGCACAGTGTGAGATATTTAGTGATGCTGAAGAAGCTAAAAGGTATGTCCGAGAAGTCGGGGCACCAATAGTTGTCAAGGCTGATGGGTTAGCTGCCGGAAAAGGGGTTATAATTGCAAGCACAACTCACGAGGCAGAAGAGGCAATACGCGCAATTATGGAGGATAAGATTTTTGGACATGCCGGAGATAAGGTTATTATAGAAGAATGTCTCCGGGGAGAAGAGATCTCGATGCTGGCATTTAGTGACGGAGAGAATATTGTAGCTATGCCTTCGGCCCAGGACCATAAGAGGATATTCGATGAAGATAAAGGTCCTAATACCGGCGGAATGGGCGCATATTCTCCGGCGCCTCTTCAAAAGGAAGATTTTTTGAGGAAGATAATGGAAGAGGTTTTTATTCCGCTCATCCGTGCCATGAAATCCCGGGGAATTCCGTATGTCGGGGTTATCTATGCCGGTCTTATGATGACTGAACATGGTTTAAATGTCCTGGAATTTAATGTGCGTTTTGGAGACCCTGAAACACAGGCAGTGCTCCCGCGCTTGAAAGGGGATCTGGTGGATATTGCGGAAGGATGCATCAATGGAAATTTAAAGGATGTAGAGGTGGACTGGTATAACGACGCAGCCATCTGTGTAGTTATGGCATCAGGGGGATACCCGGGTAAATATGAGATAGGTAAGAAGATTTATGGCCTTGAGGAAATAGGAAAGCTTAAAGATATATATGTCTTTCATGCGGGCACAGCTTTTTTGAATAACGAAGTGGTTACTTCAGGCGGCAGGGTCCTTGGAATAACTGCTATGGGTAAGGATATAGAAGAGGCTATCAAGAGGGTATATGACGCTGTTTCCCTTGTCAAATTTGAAAGCGCTCAATATCGTAAAGACATTGGGGCCAGGGCGCTGAAGAGAAGCGGAGGATAAAATTATGCCGTTAGTTGGAGTTATTATGGGAAGTGATTCTGATTTAGCTATTATGAAAGAGACAATATCGCAATTGAAAGCATTTGGCATTACTTATGAAGTAAAAATTCTTTCAGCCCACAGGGTGCCTGATGAGACAGCGAGATATGCTAGGGAGGCCGGGAAAAAGGGTTTAAAGATTATTATTGCAGGGGCAGGAGCCGCAGCTCATCTTGCAGGGGTAGTTGCATCGCATACTATTCTTCCGGTTATTGGTGTTCCCCTGGAAGGGTCTCCTTTAAAAGGAATTGATTCCCTTTGTTCAACTGTCCAGATGCCAGCCGGTGTGCCGGTGGCAACCATGGGGATTGGCAAAAGCGGCGCGAAAAATGCAGCAATATTAGCTTGCGAGATACTTGCATTAAAAGATAAAAAGATGGAGAAAAAGCTCATTAGTCTGAAAAAGGAGATGGTTATTAAGATTAAGAAAAAAAATAAAAATCTCCATATATGAAACGTGGAATGATTCCGCTAAAATGTAATGAAAATACAATAGGGAAAGCGGTAAAAGTGATAGAAAGCGGCGGCATAGTACTTTTACCCACAGAGACAGTGTATGGAGTGGCTGGCGATGCCTATAGCCATGATGTATTTACAAAAATTTCTATTTTAAAGGCGCGGCCTCAAGATAAACCATTCCCTCTCCAGGTCGGAAAAGCAGAGGATGTGTTTTATCTTTTAAAAAAAATAAATCTTACTGCCATGCTTTTAATGAAAAGACTATGGCCGGGGGCATTAACTATAATTTTTGAAGGGGGAGGTGATCTCCCTTCTTTTTTAAAATCTAAGGACGGCAAAATCGGGATAAGGGTACCTGACTATGCGCCGCTTAGATTACTTCTCACAAAGATTGGGCGGCCGCTTATTGTAACCAGCGCTAACAAAAGCGGAGAAAAGAGCCCAAATTCACTGGAGGAGGTAAAGGAGGAGATAAAGAAAGGGGTTGACCTAATCCTGGACAGTGGAAAGACATCCCTGGAAAAGGAGTCGACAGTTGTAGATATCACAAAAGACGTGCCGGATATTTTAAGAGAAGGAGCAGTAGAAAAAGAGAGTCTCCTGGATTCTTTATCACTTAAAAAGATTGCCTTTATCTGCACAGGTAATAGCTGCCGTAGTGTAATGGCTAAATACTACCTTGAGAAGATTTTTAAGAATAAAGGGATAAAGGGGATAGAGCTTGATTCAGCCGGTATAGGTAAAGTCGAAGGCCTTCGGGCAAGCTCTTTGACGCTGGAGGTATTAAAGGAGGAAGGTATAGATGCCTCTTCACATTGCGCAGAGCCTGTGACTAAAGAATTAGTCAAAGAGAACGATTTAATAGTCGTTATGGGGAGAAACCATCGCCATTTTCTCCGGGAGGAGTTTCCCGAAAGTGAAGGAAAAATCAGACTATTGGGTGATTTTTTTGTGGAGAAATCTTCGTCAAGTGAAATAAGTGATCCGATTGGACAGGGTAAGGATGTATATAAAGCATGTCTTTTCAGGATAAAGACAGGATTGGAGGGGTTGGTTAAAGAAATAATACAGGTTAGAGGTGCATTTGCATAAAGTAAAAATTGCAATTGGCAGTGACCATGCTGGTTGGAAGATAAAGGAATATCTCTCCCGTTGTTTAAATGGAAAGGGATATGAAGTCAAAGATTTT
Source organism: Candidatus Omnitrophota bacterium (assembly GCA_030640045.1). GTDB lineage: Bacteria > NPL-UPA2 > BS750m-G34 > BS750m-G34 > BS750m-G34 > BS750m-G34. Next base: position 10,900 of record DAOWKF010000111.1, read on the forward strand.
GGATGTGAGAATGACAATCCATGCGACTATCCTGATTTTGGGCTGCTCGTAGCTGAAGCTGTCATGCGTGGTGAATATGAAAGAGGGATACTTGTATGCGGCGCAGGGGTTGGTATGAGCCTTGTTGCAAATAAGGTCCCCGGAGTGAGGGCAGCCTTGTGTCTCAATTCATTTATGGCCAAGGTTTCACGCCAGCACAATGATGCCAATATCTTGATACTTCCCGGAAGAATTGTCTCGGAGAAAGATGGTGAAGATATGGCTGCTATTTTTCTGGAGACTGAGTTTTCCGGAAATGAGAGACATGTGCGCAGGCTTGCTAAGATTAAAGAGATAGAGCAAAAATATTTTAAGTAGCATGTGGAATAGATCGAAATTAAAACAGGTTGATCCGGAAATTTATAATGTTATACAGAAGGAGGGAGAGAGAGAGCGTTTCCAGCTTGAGTTAATCGCCTCGGAGAATTTTACATCTTCGGCAGTATTGGAGGCCCAGGGGTCTGTCCTTACCGATAAATATGCTGAGGGATATCCGGGCAGGAGATGGTATGGCGGGTGCCGCTATGTAGATGCGGCAGAAACCCTCGCTATAGAGAGGGTCAGGGCGCTCTTTAAAGCAGAATATGCCAATGTCCAGCCGCATTCCGGTTCTCAGGCAAATATGGCTGTGTATTTTTCAAGTCTAAAGATGGGTGATACAATTATGGGGATGAACCTGGCACAGGGAGGACACCTTACCCACGGAAGTCCGGTAAATTTTTCCGGGATGTATTTTAATATCGTCTTTTACGGAGTAAATCGCCGGACAGAGATGATTGATTATAAAGAGATAGAGATCCTGGCTAAAAAATATAAACCAAGAATGATTATTGCCGGCGCCAGCGCCTATCCTCGCAAGATAGATTTTAAAGAATTTAGCCGTATAAGCCGGGAGGTAGGGGCGTTTCTTTTAGTTGACATGGCCCATATTGCAGGACTTATTGCCGCGGGTCTTCATCCAAATCCTTCACCAGAAGCTGATTTTGTTACCTCTACTACCCACAAGACCCTTCGAGGGCCGAGGGGGGGTTTTATATTGTGTAAAAAGAAATACGGTTCCTTGATTGATAAAATGATATTTCCGGGAATACAGGGTGGTCCTTTAATGCACGTCATAGCAGCCAAGGCTGTAGCCTTTAAGGATGCCCGGGGGAAAAATTTTAAGGTATATCAGGGTCAGGTCATAAAAAATGCAAAGGCCTTAGGAGAAGGGTTAAAGAAAAAAAATTTTAGACTGGTGTCAGGGGGAACAGACACGCATCTACTTTTAGTGGATTTGTCCAGGCAAGGGATAAGCGGAAAAGAAGCCGAAGAGGTATTAGATAAGGCTGGTATATCTACAAATAAAAATAATATTCCTTTTGATTTAAAGAGCCCTTTTGTTACCGGTGGTATTCGGCTAGGGACAGCAGCTGTAACCACGCGCGGTTTAAAAGAAGGAGAAATGGAAAAGATTTCTTTCTGGATAGATGAGGCCTTGAGCCATACGAAAGAAGATGGTGTGCTCGTCAGAATAAAGCAAGAGGTAAAAGAGATGTGCCGGCGTTTTCCGCGGTACAAAATTTCCTCTCCCCATCGGGGTCTCCCCATGGGGGAGAAGGGTAAGGGGTGAGGGGGATGAAAAAAAGACCAAGCTGGGATGAATATTTTTTAGGGATTGCTAAGTTAGTGAGCCAGCGGTCTACTTGCCTGCGCCGCCAGGTTGGAGCGGTTATTGTTAAGGGGACAAGAATGCTAAGCACGGGATACAATGGTGCTCCGGCCGGACTTGCCCATTGTGAAGAAGTAGGGTGTCTAAGGGAAAAATTGAAAATTCCTTCAGGAGAGAGGCATGAACTCTGCCGGGGATTACATGCGGAAGAGAATGCCATTATCCAGGCAGCGTGTTATGGGGTAAGTATCAGCGGCGCTACAATATATGTTACTCATCAACCATGCTGTCCGTGTGCCAAATCACTTATAAACGCCGGTATAAAGAAAATAATAATTTCCGCCGGTTATCCGGATACTCTGGCTAAAGAGATGCTGGATGAGGCGGGGATAGAGATAATTTTGAAAGGGGAATAATGCGCTGCCCTCAATGTAATTCCAATGAAGATAAGGTGGTAGATTCCCGCGATAGCAGGGACGGCAGGGCTATACGCAGGCGCAGGGAATGTTTAAAGTGTCAGAAGAGATTTACTACCTATGAAATGGTCGAAGAGATATCCTTGATGGTAGTAAAAAAAGACGGCAGGCGTGAATCTTTTAACCGGCAGAAGATATTGACGGGACTAAGGCGTGCATGCGAGAAAAGGCCGATAGGCGTTCCCGAGATGGAGAGGATAGTGGATGAGATAGAGAAGAAGCTTTATACCTCATTTGAGAGAGAGATAAAGGCATCTGTTATCGGCAATCTTGTCATGGAGAAACTTAAGGCCATCGACAAAGTAGCTTATGTGCGTTTTGCCTCTGTCTATCGTGAATTTGAAGATACATCCGATTTTATGAAGGTATTATGAAGGAATTAAAAAAATCAAAGAAGACCCTTTTTGTTATTGCCGGCAGAGAGCAGGCAAGGAAGGCATCTAAGGTCTTAAAACGCTATCCGAGCGAAGAGAGAAAGAAGGTTGCTATCCTGGCTTTGAATTTTCAGGCGCAGGAGATGTTTCGGAAATTAAAGATCAATCACCTTACACCTGATGATTATTTTCCAAAGAGGGATTATAAACGCCTCGATCAGGAGGCCTCCGGTTTAATCACGTCCTGGCTTAAGAAAAAGATCTTGGGTGGTGTAACAGGAGAAGAGATCCTGACATACAGACGCATTTCTCTATGGGGACTTGTAGAGAGGAAGATAACATATTTTCATACTATCGAGTTGATGCGTCAATTTTTTCTTATTCGAAAAGCTATTGAGAAAGAAAGGCCATGGCAGGTTATAGTAGTGGACAACCGTTTTATTCAGCCTTTTATTATGGATACGCCTTATGTCAATCCGGAGATAGAGTTCAATAATTTACCTGCTAAGATGGCTAAGGCAATTGCTGAAAAGAAGAAAATTAAGGTAAAAATATATCATCCGGGAATACGGGATGAAATAAATTATCTGTTTATCAAATATTATCGTATTATTACCATTGGATTTTTAAGGCGATGGAGGCGTATTGAGAGAAGGATCGAAGCGCGTCTGAGCTATTTTAGTTTCAAAAAGAGGGCAAGGGCTTCCACTCATAAGCTGCCTAATCTTATTTTTTGCTCTTCCGGCCTGCAGGTAGAGGCTATAGCCCCTATTGTGCGGCAAAACGGAAATTCTTCCTTTCTTGTAGTGAGGAGGGATAACCTCTTTGACGAGAACGCTAAGCGTGCGTTAAAAGAGTTTGATATTCCTTATAAAAATTTTGAGATATATTTAACTGACAGCGATAAACATAGAGCTATTAAGATGACAGGACAGATTTCCAGGCGTTGGAAGAAGTTCTATAGAAACCCCGAATTTAGCCGGATTGTGCAATATGACGATGTACCGCTTCTACCTGTCTTTAAAGGGGTTTTTGCATGTTTATGCCAGAAACTTCGTGAACTTATTGAGGAGATAGAAGGGTTCTATCGTGTTTTGGAAAAGGAAAGCCCTGCAGTAGTTGTGACGTTAGGCGATGAACTTGAGGCAGAAAAAGCATTGGTGTGCCTTGCCAATATCTATGGTATACCTACGCTGAGTCTTCAGCACGCGGTTATAGCGAATCCATATCGTCTGTTACCGCTTGTCTCTGAAAAGATTGCCCTCTGGGGTCCTTCCAGTAAAGACCTTCTGATAAAATACGGTATATCTACAAGTCGTTTGATTGTCACCGGTGCGCCTCGTTATGACTTTTTATTTAACAAGGATGAAGAAAATAAACGTGTCTCTATCGATATTAAACCCCAGATAGGTCTTAAGCAACAAGAGCGTTTTATAATACTGGCTACTGAACCATATAGATTATTAGAAAATGCCAGGGTTATAGAGATCCTGCGAAAAATTTTGACCAGGATGGATAATTTAAGGTTAGTGGTAAAGGTGCATCCTGCGGGTAGTCTAAAGGGCTATCGCCGCCTTATAAATAGAAATAAGTGGAAAGATGTTATTGTTGTCAAAAATGTGCCTATCTATGACCTTATAAGAAGCGGAGAAATGGTCATAACGGTTTATTCAACCAGAGCTGTTGAGGCAATAATTCTTGATAAGCCTGTGGTTATCTTTAACATGTTTGATGAGGCTTCAACTATACCTTTTGTCAGTAGCGGTGCAGCAATAGGGGTGCGCCGTCCGGAAGATTTAGGCAGGGTAATAAAAGAAGTCATAAAAAATGAGAACCTTCGCAAAGGACTGACAGAAAATAGAGGGAAGTTTATAACAGAATATCTCTATCTTGCAGATGCCCGTTCTTCCAAACGACAGGTTGATCTTATCGAGGTCCTTGGCCGTTAAAAACCAAATTTTTTTGTCATTGAGAGCGGTACTCGCAGGCTTTAGCCTGCGGAGCGAAGCAATCTATGGTATAATACATGTTGTAAACAGGGCGAATAGCTCAGCTGGCTAGAGCGCCTGCCCTACAAGCAGGATGTCATAGGTTCAAATCCTATTTCGCCCACCATTTTTTAATATTGAGGGGACGTAGCTCAATTGGTTAGAGTACCAGATTGTCGATCTGGAAGTTGCGGGTTCGAGACCCGTCGTCCCCGCCAAAAATTTTTAGCGTAAAGAGGAGGTGATAAATATGGCAAATCAGCAACAGAATCCATGGGTAATAGCAGGATTAATAGTAGTAATTATAGTTGCCTTGACATTTATGGTTAAGTCGACTATGCCTAAGCGCTATCGGCCGCCGGATGTTAACTGGATCTGCGAAGATTGCGGGAATCAGTTTATTGAAGCTGCAGCTTCTTTCCCGTCAGAATGTCCCCAATGCGGTAGCACGGAAGTTGTCAGAAGCATAAAGTATAAGTGCGAGAAATGCAGTAGTGTCTTTGAAGCTTATCGCACGAAGATGCCGAGATTGGATACTTCTAAAGAGGATCCTGAGGGCATGCCGCCTGAGATGATAGAGGGACTGATTAAGAAGCCGGATGGGAAGTGGGTAAATCAGATGTCTAAGGAAGGAATGAAAATAATGGAGGAACTATCCTGTCCCAACTGCGGTAATAAAGATCGCGCTTTGCTAAAATATTCTCCTCTTGCTTCAAAGTGATAGATAGCGAAGGCTGAAGGCCCAGTGCTAAAATATATATTCCTGGGATTTATTCAAGGTCTGACTGAATTTCTCCCGATAAGCAGTTCCGGGCACTTAATTATTCTCAAACGCTGGCTTAATATCGAAGGCGATAATCTAATTTTAAATATTGTCCTTCACGTAGCGACACTTCTATCTGTAGTTGTTTTTTTCCGGCACGATATAAAAAAGTTTATTAAAAATTTGCCTCTATGGAAGAATGTCATAATTACTACCGTTACCACAGCTCTTATAGCAATTTTATTTAAGAATACCTTTGAAAATTTTTTTACTCTAACCAGGGTATCAGCCATTGGGCTGGGGGTAACTTCTATTATTCTTTTCTCAACCTTCCGGCATACGAATGGTAAGAAAAAAATAAATGAGTTAAGTGTTATAGATGCAATCCTTGTAGGGATATTTCAGGCTATAGCTATTATCCCGGGAATCTCTCGATCAGGAGCAACCATATGCCTCCAGCTCTGGCGCCGGATAGAAAGGCAGGATGCATTTCGTTATTCTTTTCTGGTCTCTATCCCTGCAATTATTGGCGCGTCGATTATGGAACTGCCGCGATTGGGATATATCTCAAACATAAATCCCCTTGCACTCACCGCAGGTTTTTTAACTGCATTTTTTACAGGCCTTATTGCTCTAAAAATTCTTCTTGTTATTATACAAAAGACGAGACTCCCATTTTTTGGATATTACTGCCTGATTATGGCTTCCCTGGCGTTTTTCACACTTTGACACGAATATTTAGTTATGATATACTCGTCATTAGTGCGCCTGTAGCTCAATTGGAT
>DAOWKF010000101.1 GCA_030640045.1 Candidatus Omnitrophota bacterium
TATGGTTGAGGCGCAGAGGCTGGTGCGTAAGTTATGTAACTTTTGCCGTGAGAAGGTCGCTTTAACAGAGGATTTAAAAAAGAAATTTAATTTCAAAACCGATTCTATCTACCAGGCCAAAGGATGCAGTCACTGTAATCAAACAGGATATCTTGGCCGGATAGCGGTTATAGAAGTGCTCCTTGTGAGCGAGGTTATTAAGGAGGCAATTTTAAATAAGGCCGACGCGGATCAAATCAGGGAGATAGCTTTAAAAGAAGGGATGCGCACTTTGCGGGAGGACGGCCTCGCTAAAGTAGAAAAAGGGACAACAACTCTGGAAGAAATGTTGAGGGTAACATAAGGGGGTAAGCAATGCCGCAGTATAAATATAAGGCGAGGGAGAGTGGAGGAGGGGCGCTTGAAGGAATCCTGGAAGCAGAGAATGAAAAGGCGGTTGTTTCCAACCTCAGGAGCAAGGGCCTTGTAGTCGTAAGTGTGGAACTCAAAAAAAAGAAAAGCTCTTTATTCGGAGAACCAAAGAAAAAAATAAAATTAGGTGATATAGTTATATTTTCAAGGCAGCTGGCTACGATGGTAAATGCGGGACTGCCGCTGGTTCAGAGCCTCCATATTTTAGCAGAGCAGTCAGAGAACCCTTCATTTAAAAAAATCCTTAAAGAGATTGAGCAGAATGTGGAGACAGGCGCTAATTTTTCCGACGCCATGGCTAAATTTCCTGCTGTATTTTCAGAGCTCTTTATTAATCTTGTCCGGGCGGGAGAGGCCAGTGGTATGCTGGATGAAATCTTACATCGCCTGGCCACATATCTCGAATCAATAGATAATCTTGTCCGCAAGGTCCGTTCAGCCATGGTATATCCGATAGCAGTTTCGGTAATGGCTATGCTGGTTGTCACAGTGCTTATGGTCAAGGTTGTCCCTACCTTCAAAAGTATCTTTGCCGACTTCCAGGCCGACCTTCCTCTTCCAACCATGATTCTTATCGGCATAAGTGAAATTATGCAAAAATATTTTTTAGTAGGTATCGGCATAATAGCAATTTCATTTTTTCTCCTTCGCAAATATCTTACTACGGAAAAAGGGAAATTCAAATTTGATAATCTTAAGCTCAACATGTATGTCTTTGGACCTATTTTTCGTAAAGTAGCTGTCTCCAAGTTTACTCGCACCCTGTCTACATTGGTAAAAAGCGGGGTGCCTATCCTTACATCTCTCGAAATTGTAGGAAAGACAGCCGGTAATGTAGTAATTGAAAAAGCTGTTATTGACGTCCGGGACAGCATCCGGGAGGGTGAAAGCATTGCGCAGCCGCTTTCAAAATGCGGAGTTTTCCCGCATATGGTCGTTCAGATGATCAGGGTAGGAGAAGAGACAGGTTCCCTGGAAAGTATGTTGAGTAAAATTTCTGATTTCTATGATGACCAGGTAGATGCTGCTGTGGCAGGACTTACTTCTATTATCGAACCTATTCTTATTGGATTTCTCGGTATTGTTATAGGTGCTATTGTTATTGCGATGTTTATGCCGATCTTCAAAATGACCACTATTATCAGCGGATAGGCAGGAATGAAACCCCGTTAGGAATTATGAAACAGAGTTTTTTTGACCTTGGCATAGAGAGAAAGTTAAAACTATTGATGGCGGGGCGGCTTATCATGGCTACAGCCATGCTTGGCGGAGCAGTCCTGACAGCCTTTGCGAGACCGAGTTTTTATTATCTTATCGCGTCTATTTATTTAGTTACTATGCTGTATTTCTGGACATTAAAAAGAGGCCGCGCCATTCTCTTCCAGGGTTATTCGCAGATAGTTTTTGACGGAATATTTCTCACGGGCCTTATTCACTGGACAGGAGGGATTGACAGCCCGTTTATATTTCTGTATATTTTCCCGATTATTTCGGCAGCGGTTATAATTTCTTCCCGGGCGTGCATAACTATAGCCATAGTCTCATCCGTATTTTATACAATCGTTGTGAAATTAGAGGCCTATGAAATCATAAGGCCCTTTAACCCCGCATCTTATCTGGATCCCGGGCTTGTCACATATCTATTATTTCTGCACGTGAGCATGATGATTATTATTTCCCTGCTTTCCGGTTATCTTTCCGAGGGTCTGAAACGAAAAAGAGTTGAGCTTAAGGAACTCAAAAGTTTCACTGATGAAATATTGAATAATATACCAAACGGGGTAATAGCTTTCGATTCGTTAAATCGCGTTACCTACCTCAATGAATTTGCCGGAAAGACCTTCGGGCTGTCACCCGGGAAGGATGTAAAAGGCAGCTCTATCCTTGACCTGTGGCCGGCAAATGACAAAAATGAAAAAATTGATTTCCAGCATTTTCGACACCGTCCTGTAGTAGAAGGGGAGATAACGTTATATCTTGATGGAAACAAAAAAATGCCGGTCCGTTATGTCAACTCAAGGCTATACTATGAAAACGGAAGGATAAAGGGAGGGGTTGTGATATTTCACGACCTATCCAGGGAGCGGCTTTCAGCTATAGGTGAGATGGCGGCAGAGCTGGCCCATGAGATTCGAAATCCATTAGCAGCTATTAGCGGCTCCCTGGAAGTCTTGAGAGAAGACATGCCGCTTACACGGGAAAATGAGGAAGTAATGGAGCTTATCATGAAAGAGGCCGAGTGTCTGAATACAATTGTGAATGACTTTTTACGCTTTAGCCGGCCCGGAGAATTACACCTTATAACGTGCCCTTTAAGAAAAGTAATCGAAGAGGCCATTGGTCTGGTGCGCAATCACCCGCATTTCTCCGACCGGATAAAAATTCATTTTAATAATAATATTAACCCGCGGATTAATATTGATTTGAACGAAATGAGACAGGCATTTTTTAACCTGTGCCTTAATGCCGTAGAGGCTATGCCAACCGGTGGAAATCTAAGCATAAAGATGGAAGAAAAAACTGAGGCGCATGCCGCAAAAATATATTTTACCGACGACGGACATGGCATTCGGCAGCGGGATAGGGGACATCTGTTTGAGCCGTTTTATACTACTAAGGAAAGGGGCGTAGGATTGGGCTTAGCCATATCAAGCCGGATTGTCAAAAATCATGGCGGGGATATCAGTGTAACGAATAACCCCGCGCGCGGGGCGACATTTGTGATAACATTACCGGGTTAAGCAGTAATTAGTATAATGAATGAAAAAATTTTGATTTTAGATGATGAGCCCGGAATAAGAAAATTTTTAAAGCTGGCTTTAAGTAAGAACGGATACGAGGTCAGGGCTATGGCTTCACCTGATGAGGGGTTGAAACTTCTTAAAGAAGAACGATACGATATAGCTATTGTTGACCTCAAGATGCCGGAACTTGACGGGATTACCGCGTTAAAAAAGATAAAAGAAAGCTGTCCTGACATAACTGTCATTATGATTACAGCCTTTGCCACCATTGAATCGGCTGTTGAAGCTATGAAAGAAGGCGCATTTGATTATATTATCAAACCTTTCAAGGTTGATGAGGTCCGGCTTATTATTGAAAAGGCCTTAAGGGAAAAAAGATTGCTTCAGGAAAATAAGATTTTGAGCCGGGAGCTAAAAGGACGTTATGGGCTTTCTTCTATTATCGGAGAAAGCGCTCAAATACAAAAAGTTTTTGAGATAGTAAAAAAAATAGCTAAAACGGATTCCACTGTCCTTATTTATGGAGAGACCGGGACAGGTAAGGAACTTATAGCCAGGGCACTGCATTATACCGGTCCCAGGGCTCATAAACCATTTATGGCAATAGATTGCAGCGCTATACCGGAGACACTTTTAGAGAGTGAGCTTTTTGGCCATGAGAAAGGGGCGTTTACAGGCGCCTTCAGAACCAAGGAAGGGCTCTTTGAAGCAGCCGGAGAAGGGACTATCTTTCTTGATGAGATCGCAGCGTCCTCCCTCGCTATTCAAGCGAGGCTTCTCCGCGTCCTTCAGGAAAAAGAGTTCAAAAGGATAGGCGGTATAAAAGATATTAAGGTAAATAACAGGGTTATTGCCGCAACAAATAGAGACCTGGAAGAAGAGGCTGCTAAAGGAAATTTCCGGCAGGATCTTTTTTTCAGGCTGAATGTGCTTCCGATTTATCTGCCGCCGCTGCGGGAAAGAAAAGGAGATGTGCCTGTATTAGCCGGGCATTTTCTTTCTAAATTCGGCAGGCGGGAAAATAAAAAGATTAAAGACATATCCCCGGAAGCGCTTCTGCTTCTTGAAAATTATCCCTGGCCTGGAAATGTCAGAGA
>DAOWKF010000086.1 GCA_030640045.1 Candidatus Omnitrophota bacterium
ATTCGGCTGGTGTAAATATGCATGTGGACATATTGAAGGGCGATGAGCCGCACCATATCCTGGAGGCGATATTTAAGGCCTTTGGTAAGGCTATGGATGAGGCTACCCAGATTGACCTGCGGGTAAAAGGAATCCCTTCTACAAAAGGTCGGCTGTAATTAAAGACTGAGAAGTGAGAATTAAGAACGAGGAGGCGATAAAATTATGGATAAAGAGATTATATTTCTCGTAGAAGAGTCAGATGAGGGTGGATATGAAGCAAAGGCCTCAGACTACTCTATTTATACGGAAGCAGAGGACTTAACAGAGTTGAAAAGCAAAGTTAAGGATGCTGTAAAATGTCATTTTGAAGAGAAGATAAATGTATCATAAGGTAAAATTATCAACACAGGAAAGAATAAAGGCATGGCTTAATCTTTGTGACCTTACATTTAAATTGCTTAAAGATAATTTAGGAGAAAAGGAATTGCGCTCGCGGCTAAAAAGGATGAGGGAAGAACAGATACAGGCAAATTATTTGATGCTAAAAGGATTAAACAGAATAAAATGACAATTAGCAATGGTTTGGTGAATGTCATTCAAATATTGGTAAAGAGTTGCCGTAAGGAAAATATTAGTATCGTATTAATGGGAGGGATAGCTGTAAGTTTTTATAGCAGGCCTCGAGCTACATATGATATTGATGGAATTGTCTATATCAGGGAGAATGATATAGGCGAGTTTCTCGATACGCTTGATGAAGAGGGTTTTAAGTATAACAAGAAAACACCCATAAATACCATCCATAATTTACCATTTCTAACATTATTTTATAGAAAGGATAAAATATACGTTGATCTTTTTTTAGCAAAAAATGAGTTTCAGAAGGGGATAATAGAAAGGGCGAAAAGGATAAAGTTTGGCAAAATGATGATAGATATTATTTCTCCCGAAGACTTAGTTCTCTTAAAGTTGCAGGCAGGAAGAGAAAGAGATACCGAAGATGTCAGAAATATTATTTACGAGAATTTTAAGACCTTGGATTTCAAGTATCTGAAAAAATGGGCAAAACGCTTGGGTGTAAAGATTTTTCTTGACGATGAAATAAAAAGTATGTTGACTAAAAGAAAAGCAGAACATACCAAATTGGGAGTATAGACGAAATATCTTGATTATATTCTAAATGTAAGTAGCTTATGTTAGTAATACCCGCTATAGATATTAGAAGAGGGAAGGTTGTGCGCCTAAAGATGGGGGATTATGCAAAGGAGAAACCCTATCAGTTCACACCCGTGGCGGCGGCTCGGCGATGGGTTGACTGCGGCGCCGAGAGGCTGCATATTGTTGACCTTGACGGCGCACGGAAAGGGAAAGTTACAAACTTGGCGACCTTGAAAAAGATATTATCTGCTATCTCTATTCCTGTAGAATTTGGCGGAGGCGTTCGGGATTTAGAGGCAGTCTCTCTCATTCTTAAGGAAGGCGTGAGCGAGGTTATCCTCGGGACACGCGCCATTACTGATAAGGATTTTTTAAAGGAAGTGCTCCGAAAGTTCCCAAAAAGGATTATCGTAAGCGTAGATGTCAGAGAGGGAGATGTTAAGGTCGCAGGTTGGCTTAAAGGGACCGGTAAAAACCCATTAGATTTGGTAAAGGCATTAGAGTCAGTTGGAGTAACTAAGATTATCTATACGGACATCTCCAAAGACGGAGTTCTGGAAGGCCCTAATATAAAAAGAATAGAGGAGATCCTAAAGATAACGGATATCTCCCTCATTGCCTCCGGCGGGGTAGCTTCCCTTGACGACATTAAGCGGCTCAAGGAATTGGAAGACCTCGGGCTCTTTGGGGTCATTATCGGAAAGGCCCTTTATGAAGACAAGATTGATTTGAAGGAGGCAATAAGGATTGCGGCGTAGTAGCAAAATCGAATAAGTAAATAGTGATTAAGTAAATAGCAATTTAGTAAAATAAATAGAAGAAATAACTCAACCACTATTCACCTTATGAAAGGACATAAACATGGAGGCGATTTTTAAGGAGTTAAAGTTTGACGAAAAGGGTCTGATACCGGCAGTAACTCAGGATATAGAGACGGGTGAGGTCTTAATGGTTGCTTATATGTCCCGCGCGGCGCTGGAGAAGACTATCAAAACACGGCTTGCCTACTACTGGTCAAGGACGAGAGGTGAGCTCTGGAAGAAGGGCGCTGTCTCCGGACACATACAAGAGGTCCAG
>DAOWKF010000117.1 GCA_030640045.1 Candidatus Omnitrophota bacterium
GAGCTTTTCATTAATCTCGTCATAGATCTCCATTGCAGTTTCAGAGGAGAGTTTATGCCTTATTCCAAATACCTCGCTAAATTCATGGGCTAACCACGACCCTGTAGGCGTTCCTTTTAAGAGATAGAAATGGTCGCTAACAGTCTGCCATATTTTTCTGTGGTCTGTCTCAATCTTAGCCTTATCAATCCTGGCGATACCTAACCTTTCCGGAGAAATACCCTGCGAATACAGCATCCTGAACAGATAATGGTCAGGAATAATAAATAATTCCGTGGGGTCTCCGAAAGATGCATTTTTATCTGCGAAAAAAGTAGGATTTACATGGCCGTGAGGAGATACAATGGGGACATCTTTGACTAATCCATATAGTTTCCCGGCGATTTTCCTGACACCGGGCTCCGGGTCAAACAATCTATCCGGATGTAGAACTAATTTCTCTCTCGCCATAGTTTTTATTTTTATTCCCCGGCGGCTATATACACTTTATCATTTTCATGCACACGTTTCGGGACTTTTATGCCCACCTCAGCACCTTTCTTGGCGCGGGCAATATCTTTGTGGTTAACCTGCATTGATGTAATGACCTGGGTAAAATCGTCATGGGCCCCTTTTACATGAATCTTATCGCCTGTGTTCAGCTCTGCTTTAAGTTTTATAATCCCCACTGAGATGTTGTTAAAGTAATGCGTAATAATCCCGATTTCTTTTTCCTTTGGAGGTGTCTTGACGGGTTTTTTTTGCACCTTTTTGCGGGTCTTTTTTTGCGTTTTTCCGGGGGACTTTTTTTGTATCTTTTTTACTGCTTTTTTTTGTGTTTTCTTTTTTACCTTCTTTTGCGTCTTCTTGCGGGGCGTCTTTTTAGCCTTTTTTCGAACCTTCTTCTGCGTCTTTTTCATGGTTTTCCTCCTATGTTTTTTGCCAAAATCAAATAACCCCATAATTTTTAATTATACCCCTTAAACGTAAAAATCTCAAGCTAAATCGGCTCCGGCCGATAGCTTAAGTCCACTTTATATAATCCCTATATAATCAAGCAAAATTTAAAACTATCTGTATTTCCTTTTCTCGGGATGGTATAATATCCGTCATGCCACGTCCAAAAATATATCTGGCCCCTATGTCGGGTGTAACAGACCTCTCATTCCGTCTTATAAGCCGCAGATTAGGCGCTGCGCACTGCTTTTTCGAGATGCTCGATTCGAACGCCCTGCTTTATGACCGTCCGAAAAACAGGCAGATGATAAAGACCATTAAGAAAGACGCTCCGATTTCTGCGCAGTTGTTAGGCGCAGACCCTTTTGCAATGCTTGATGCCGCTCAAAAGCTCACAACCCTTGTCGATATATCTTCTCTGGATATAAATAGCGCCTGTCCCGCAAAAAAAGTAATAAGAAAGGGCGCCGGCGCAGCCCTGTTAAAAAATCCAGCGATACTCAATAAAATTATTAAAAGATTGGCTTCTAAACTCAGAATTCCCGTCACAGTTAAGTTAAGGATTGGTTTTAATAAAAGGGATGTCAGGGGATTCGTTAAGATTGCTGAAGCGTGCCAGGCAAACGGCGCTTCTATCGTTTTTATTCACGGCAGGACAACTGCGCAGCTTTATTCAGGCGATATTGATTATGAATCGATAAAGGCTGCTAAAGACGCCTTAAAGATACCTGTATTCGGAAGCGGAAATATATTTAATCCATTCATGGCTAAAAAGATGCTTGATGAAACAGGATGCGACGGAATTTTGGTCGCGAGGGGCGCGTTCGGCAATCCATGGATATTCAAGGATATTGAAAGGTATCTAAAAACCGGTAGGCCCCCTAAAGCCCCGTCGCTATCCGTAAAGAAAAAGGTCATCAAAACACACCTTGCTTATATAGAAAAATATAAGGATATGCCCCACGCTAATAAGATGGGCTTCATGGGTAAGGTAGCGATGTGGTATTTTAAAGGCCATTATAACGCCAAGAGAATCCGCAGGCGCATATGCAGGGTAAGGTCATATAAAGAGTTGGTCAAGCTGATAGACCGCGTCCGGTAAGAGGGATAAAATATCTAATACTTGCATAGCTTTAAGAATATGATATGATAAATTCGATGCCGTTACATATAAAAGTAAATCAAAATATAATGGAGATGGAATATGCCGTCCGAGGTCCCATCCCCGGAAGAGCCGCTGAATTGAAAAAGCAGGGGAGGGTAATTATCCCCTGCAACATCGGGAATCCGCAGGCGCTCGGTCAAAAACCAATTACTTTTTACAGGCAGGTTGTGAGTCTGGTTGAAGATCCTTCGCGAAACACAGATTCCGTTTCGGATTATGTTCTTGATTTAAGTAAAGATTTTCTTTCTAAAATGGAGAGCGGCCTGGGTGCGTATACAGAGAGCAACGGACCTCTTTTTATAAGAAAGGCAATAGCTGAATTTATAAACAAGAGAGACGGTTTTGATTCTTCGAGCGGTGCGAGTTCAAATCCGGATAATATATTTATTACAAACGGAGCCAGCGAAGGCGCTAAGTATATAATAGACCTGCTGATTGCCGGCAAAACCGACGGAATTATGATCCCGATTCCACAGTATCCGCTGTATTCGGCGACAATAAAGAAATGCGGAGGCGTCCAGGTTAACTACTATCCTGATGAGGATAATGGATGGACATTTAACCGGTCCATACTTGAAGAGGCATTAAATTCCGTTAGAAAAAACGGGGTCACTGTAAAGGGGATTGTGGTCATTAATCCCGGAAACCCGACAGGGGCGGTCCTGGATGAAAAGACGATCAGAGAGGTAATTGACTTTGCAAAGAAAAATAATATTGTCATTATAGCCGATGAAGTATATCAGGAAAATGTCTATAATGCAAAATTTGTATCCTTTGCAAGGGTTTTAGGAGAAGAGGACGTTCCTTTGTGCAGCCTGCATAGCGTATCAAAGGGGTTCTACGGAGAGTGCGGACACCGTGGCGGCTATCTTGAAGTAAGAAATCCCCCAAAGGTGTTGGGAACTGATATGTCTTTTACCAGGATCATATTGAAACAAGCTTCAGTATGCTTATGCGCCAATACAGTGGGTCAACTTTTAACTTATCTGATGGTAAATTCGCCTGAAGAGGGAAGCGACCCATATCGTCAATTTATCGGGGAAAAACAGTCCATTTTGAATGAGTTGAAAGACAAGGCGGCAATGATCCGGGAAGGATTTAAGCAGATGGATTCTGTCGAGTGTTTCGGCAGGACAGGTGCGATGTATCTATTCCCGCGGCTCAATAAGCTGCCAAAAGGCTCAACGGACTTTGATTATTGCATGAACCTTCTCGAAAATACAGGGTTATGCACGGTAAACGGGTCCGGTTTTGGTCAAAAAGAGGGTACGCACCACCTGAGAATAGCTTTCCTGCCGCCAAAACGATTAATAGAAAAAGTCTTGCCTGAGTGGATAAAATTTCATAACGAGTACGTAAATAGAAAATAGTCACTTTTTAAATGAATCTATCAAGAAAATCAGAAGGAACGGGCAAATGGATAGAATTATAAAAATCGGACTGGTTGGTGGAGGTTGGCCCGCTTGGCAGCATATTAAAGGGTTTAAAAAGCTCAAGGATGTTGAGGTACAGGCTTTATGCGATGTAAATAAAAAACACCTGAATAAAATAGCGGATGAATATGATATCCCTGAGAGGTTTACGAGGTATGAGGACATGTTGGGAGAGAAAAAGATAGATGCAGTATGTGTATGTACTCCAAACTATCTCCACGTACCCCAGGCAATATTAGCTCTTAAAGCAGGGAAACATGTCCTATGCGAAAAGCCTCTTAGTGTCCATGCAGCTACAGCCCAAAAGATAAAACCCTATTTAAAGAAATCCAGGAAGGTCTTTATGA
>DAOWKF010000077.1 GCA_030640045.1 Candidatus Omnitrophota bacterium
ATTCTCTCAGTGACATTTCTCCTGCTCATGGTAGAAAAAGGGAAATTTTTAGATACCCTGTTTGAGACAATTTCAGCATTTGCCACAGTGGGACTCTCTAAAGGCCTCACCCCCGGACTTTCCTTTTCAGGAAAGATACTTATTATAATTACGATGTATGCCGGGAAATTAGGGCCTCTAACTCTTACGGCATTTTTTATGGAGCGGCAAAAAAAGATATTATATCAATATCCGTCAGAAAACATTATGACGGGATAGAAGGAGAAAAATTATGGGACAATATGTAGTTATCGGATTAGGTAATTTTGGTTACCAGGTGGCGACACTTCTCTATGAAAAGGGCAATGATGTCCTGGCAATAGATAGGGATGGGGCCAAGATAGAACTGATAAAAGATAAGGTCACCCAGGCAGTCGTAGCAAACGCTACTAAAAAAGAAGCCCTATCGCAACTGCTTACATCGGATATAGACGTAGTAGTGGTCAGCCTCGGAGACAGGATAGAGGCGAGTATTATGGTTACACTTTATCTCAAGGAACTTGAGATAAAAAACATAATTGTCAAGGCATCTTCAGATGCAGAGGCAAAGGTCCTGAATATGATTGGCGCAAGCGAAATAATCTTCCCTGAGAGAGAGGTGGCTAATAAACTGGCAAATACCCTGACCAATCCCAATATCATCGACTACCTCCCCCTGGCCGGTGACTATAGCGTGATAGAGATAGGTCCTCCAAAAGATTTTATCGGACGAACCCTTATGGATGTGCAGCTCCCCTCGCGTTATCATGTCCAGATTATTGCCATTAAGGATGTCCTTTCCGACAACATAACATTCATCCCTTCTGCCAATCATCGTTTTAAGGACAGCGACATGCTCATCCTCGTAGGGAAAAATGAAAACCTTAAACGGTTTGAGAAGTAATGAAAAAAATAAAGATAGTCGAAGAAATTATTAAAA
The DNA here is from genome assembly GCA_030640045.1 of Candidatus Omnitrophota bacterium. GTDB lineage: Bacteria > NPL-UPA2 > BS750m-G34 > BS750m-G34 > BS750m-G34 > BS750m-G34. Next base: position 959 of record DAOWKF010000077.1, read on the forward strand.
AGGTAAAACAGGGCGGCGATAAGGCCCTTATAGAACTCACCAAAAAATACGATGGTGTTACCCTAAATAAAAAAACAATAGCCGTAAGTAAAAGAGAAATAACCGAGGCCGTAAAAAAGATCCCCCCTTCCGATAAAGCGCTCCTGCTCCGCCTTAAGAAGCGCATTACCCTCTACCACAAAAAGATTAAACCGCGCACATTAAAATTCAAGGAAAATGGAATTACCTTAGGAGAGCTCTGGCAGCCAATTGAGAGGGTCGGCTTATATATACCTGCAGGATTTAGGCCCCTTGTCTCTTCTCTCCTTATGACAGCGTGCCCGGCCCGCGCTGCAGGGGTGAAAGAGATAATACTAACAAGCCCCCCGTCACGCCCCAGCGAAGAACAAATAGACCCTTATATTCTCTACACTGCAAATCTCTTCGGGATAAAAAAAATATACAAAGTTGGAGGCGCCCAGGCAATAGCTGCCCTTGCCTTTGGCACAGCGACTATACCTAAGGTCCAAAAGATAGCAGGTCCGGGAAATATCTATGTAACATTAGCTAAAAAACTACTCTACGGGGAGGTAGGGATAGACCTTCTCGCAGGGCCAAGTGAAATAGTTATCTTAGCAGATGGCACTGCCCCCCCCCAGTTTGTGGCGCTGGACCTGTTTTCACAGGCAGAGCATGGGGCAGATAGTGCTGCTATATTGATAAGCACCTCACGCAAATTAATTAAAGAAGTGAAAAAAATAGGCAAAGTTATCTTTGCATCTTCATTAAAGGAAGGGATAAGATTAGTTAATGAGATCGCGCCTGAACATCTGGAAATTATGGTTAAGAACCCCCAAAAAATAGTCCCGCTTATAAAAAATGCAGGGGCCATATTTATCGGGCCATACAGCCCTGTTCCATTAGGAGATTATATAGCCGGACCGAGCCATGTCCTGCCTACTGCCGGCGCAAGCCGGTTCAGCCAGGGGATCACCACCCGGACATTCATGAAAAGGATAAGCTTTATCTCCTCACAAAAAAAGGGATTTTTAAGACTGAGTGATGATGCTATAAGAATGGCTGAGATAGAGGGCCTTGAAGCCCATAAAAAGGCACTTGATATAAGGAGAGATTAAATGCTGCTCACAGGCTTACGAAAGGGAATGAAAAAGATACTGTGGATTACCCTTATCCTCATTATTCCTCCATTTGTGCTATGGGGTGTCGGCTCCAAAGGCCGTGGAGGCAAAAATATTGCAGCCAGGGTAAACCGCACGAGTATCACAATAAATGAATATGCAGGGGTGTTAAACCGCTATTATGCATACTATAAAAAAATCTATAAAGATGAATTTAATGAAGAGGTGGCCAGGAAACTCAAGTTTAAGGAAAAGGCATTAAATGACCTCATTAAAGATATCCTCCTGCGGAACGAAGCTAAACGCAACCGTATAAAGACAGTCCGGCTGGAAGACATTGAAAAAAATATAAAAAAAGATCCCTTTTTTAAAAATGAAGAAGGAGAATTTGACCCGGAAAAATATAACTTTTTCCGGAATGCCTGCAGGCCGTCGGACTGGAATAAAATTAAAGCAGCTACCAGGCGCGAGCTTATTACGGAAGAAATGTCACA
>DAOWKF010000040.1 GCA_030640045.1 Candidatus Omnitrophota bacterium
GGGTCATATAACTTGGCCCCTGACAGCATCAGTAGCATCTCAAAAAAGACCTTGACTTCTATTATATGAAGATAGATAATCTTTTATGTTGATGAATCTAAATAAAAAAATAGAACTGCCGGAAAGAAGATTGAAAAAGCTTGAAGTAGGTCTGGTTTATCTTTTCTTTCTCGTCATATATCGAGCATTAAGACATTTGATATATGAAAGAACTCGAAGGATTTAAAGATTATCTCCTTTCTGAAAAAGGCGTTAGTGCAAATACGCTTGATGCCTACAGTCAGGACTTAAAGGCATTTTTCCTGTGGATAGAGACTAAATCTAAAACCCTTTCAAGGCTCACCCATCACGACATCTCCGATTTTCTCATGGACTATAAAAAAAGAGGGCACGCAGTAGCATCTATCAGCCGTATACTCGCAACACTTAAGATATTTTTCCGCTATATGCTCAGTGAGGGCAATCTCAAAAAAGACCCCTCGTATCTCATCCAATTCCCCAGGGGTTGGAATAGGCTGCCGGATGTCTTAAGTATTGAAGAGATAAAGAGGTTGTTAGAAACCCCGTCTAAGAAAGGATTAGGAGTTCGTAACCGCACAATTTTAGAGCTCCTGTATGCCAGCGGTCTCCGCGCTTCAGAGATAATAAAATTAAAGGTCCATAAAGTTGACCTTGAGGTCGGGTATCTGCGCACCATGGGGAAAGGTTCAAAAGAGAGGATTGTGCCTATCCCTCCTGTTACTATTGAGAGAATAAAAAAATACTTAAAAGAGGTAAGGCCTAAATTAATTAAAGCTAAAGAGTGCGAATTTTTATTTTTATCACGCCTGGGAAAAGAATTTACCCGTCAGGGGTTGTGGAAACTCATCAAGACCTGCGCGCAGTGCTCCGGCCTATCCAAAAAAATAACCCCGCACACCTTTCGTCATACCTTTGCTACGCATCTGCTCCAGGGCGGGGCGGATCTGCGCTCAGTGCAGGAGATGCTTGGCCATGCCTCTATCTCTACAACCCAAATATATACCCATCTGGATAAATCCTATCTTCAAAAAATACACAAGCAATTTCACCCGAGGGGTTAAAATTTCCTGTTAAAATTTGCTTGATAAACATTATTTAATATGCTACGATTAAAGCGATATGGAAGAGGTTATTTCTTCTTACAGTACACGCGATGGCAGGGAACTCTTTTATCGCACCTTTACACCCCATTCATATGGTTCCGATGCCGGGCCATGCCTCATATTCATTCATGGCATAGAGAGTAATAGTGGATGGTTTAAGGAAGCCTTTGAGAATCTGGCAGGGTTAGGACTTAATGTTTATGCCTTGGATCGTCGGGGTTCCGGGTTAAATAAAGAGGGGCGGGGAGACCTGATAGATTTCCGCAGGCTCCCTCAGGATATAGATGACTTTTTCGCACAAAAAGAGTTGGCGCAAAAAAAGTGTATCCTGGTTGGGCTTTGCTGGGGGGCCAAAACAGCTCTATATTTTTCCCTTCGTTATCCCGAAAAGCTATCTAAGATTGTGTTTATTACGCCGGGATTTAAGATAAAACTTCGCATCCCGCTTGCGAAAAAAATTAATGGACTTTTAGCTTTAATCTTTGCCCCGCATGCATATCTTGGTCTTCCGATAAAGCCGGAGATGTTTACTGAAAATCCTGTTTATTTAAATCAAATTAAGGAAGATAAGTTAAGACTTAAAAGTATAACCGCGAGGTTTTTTAAAGAGAATCTTCGGATGGAGAGAGCTATCAGGAATCTGCGGAGATGTGGTGACATCCCCTGTTGTTTATTACTGGCAGGAGACGATGAAATAGTAGATAATAGCGGGGTAATAATGTTTCTAAAAAAATATTTCAAGGACATCGAGATATTCTCTTATCCTGGCTGCCGGCATGGGCTTTTTTTTGAGCCAGGGAGGGAGGAGGTAATTCATGACCTGGCGAACTGGATATTAACATAAAAGGAGAAGATTATGGCCAACGGAATGTCAGAAGAAGAAGTCAAGAAAAAATTGTACGGTGAATTTGCCGGAGCGGCTAAAGAGGCGCCCCCGCCTATTTCTATAAAATCTTCAAAGAAGTTTATCTCTATAAAAGCCATTTCTATTATCGCGATCGCCTTCCTGGCGCTTTTAAGCGTTATCATTATTGGTGTTAACAGGCCTGAATCTAAAATAGAACCTTCAAAAGTTAATGAAACTGCGATAGAGATTAAGGGCTATCTTCTCCAGGGGAAAAAATACTATAAGGATGGATTGTTTGATGAAGCCATTCTCACGTGGAAAAGTATTATCGCGATTGCTCCCGATCATCGCGCTGCCCTCCGCTATATCCGGCGGGCTGAACTAAAGAAAAAGGAATTAAAGATACGGGAAGAGGAGACAGCTCAGAGACTGAAAGAGATGCTGACTAAAAGAGAGCTTCTCCATATTCTTAGAGAAGGGGATGTGCATTTTCGCAAAGGTAATTATAAGCTGGCTGTTGAAAAAGACCAAAAGGTGATATCACTTGTCTGTACTCCAGGTAAAGATGTTAAAAAAATAGGCCGTCTTCTACTTAAAAAAAATTCTAAAAAGGAAC